>NZ_JAHBAY010000015.1 GCF_018499875.1 Kineosporia corallincola
ACCCACGGCATCAGAGCCGCCCACTCGCTGAGGAATCCCTTCGCCAGCAGATTCCGATGGCGAGGTCCGCGCTCGAGCGGCCGTTCAGTGCCTGGCACCATCACTGGAGCCGGCGATCCCGGCAGCTACGGCCAAATCAAAATCCTGGTGAGAAAGATCGACCGGATGGCTAGGCTGCCCAGGTCCTTCACCACCGGAGGAACACGACGACGGCGTGTAGCTCAGCAGCAGAGCACCGGGCTTGGGACCTGGAGGGCGCAGGGGCAGCACCTGCCACGCCGGCCATGCCCGGGCCAGTCTCTCGCAGCAAGAGAGCGAAGCCGGCCCGGCACCACCCGAGCCGAGAGCGATCCGAGGAGGGGCAGTGGCCGACCGTTATGCGCAGAACCAGCTCGCTCGCGCCCTGGTGACGGCTGTCACGAACACCAGCGCGTCTGCACGTCAGGCCGCTGAGCGCAGGGTCCGGGCCTGGGTCTCGGCGCTGGACGGCATCCGGTCGGGCGCCGTCACCACGGGCTCCCGCACGCCGGTGGCCGGGATGCCGCCCTGGGTCACTCTCGAAGTTGTCCGAG
The DNA here is from genome assembly GCF_018499875.1 of Kineosporia corallincola. Taxonomy (GTDB): domain Bacteria; phylum Actinomycetota; class Actinomycetes; order Actinomycetales; family Kineosporiaceae; genus Kineosporia; species Kineosporia corallincola. The sequence goes on from NZ_JAHBAY010000015.1 coordinate 573, forward strand.
GCGGATTCGCCACCGGGCGGGCGATGGCGTCCGGCCCTCTGGAGGCCGACGAACTGGCGCGCGCCCGCGCCCTGAACCTTCTGCCCGACCGGGCGGCCGTCTTCGCCTCCTACCTCACCGGCGAAGGGCTCGAAGAACTGCGCACCATGGTGGCCACCGGCGCCTATCAGGTGCGGATTCCGGAAGACGCTGTGCTGCTCGTCATCGGTCACCTGCTCACCCACGGAAACCTGGCCGCCGCACAGGAACTGCTCGGCAGCGTCCACCCACACATCGGCACCCTGCGCTTCATGCCCCGGGCCGCCGGCCCGCGCCGGACCGCACCCGGCCAGGTCAGCCGGCAGTCCGCCTCCCAGGTGGGCGAAGAGCTCCGGCTGACCCGCCCTCAGCCGCGGGTGGAGGCCCAGCGTGAGGCCGCGCAGGTCTGGCAGCCGCTGACCGACCGCTTCGTCGCGCTCTGGCTGTCGGCCGGGAACGACTGGGACGAGGCACATTCCGAGCTCGGTCATACCCTGCTGAACGACTACGAGCAGGCGCTCGAGTCGCATCGGCTCTGCTGGAAGAAGTCCCGTGTGGCGGGCGAGACCCTGCCCAGACTGGTGCGGGCCACGCAGGCCCGGCTGGAGCAGCGGATCACCGAGGACTGGCTGCGGAGCATCCGTGAGCTGCTGGCCGCGGTGGTCGCGAAGCGTGGCGAACCCGGCAGCGAAGCGCTGAGCGAGCTGCGCGCGGTGCAGGCCCGAATCATGCGTCAGCCCTCGCACGCCCGTCTGGCCCAGGTGGCGGCGGCGCGGTGCGCGCTGTTGCCCGCGGACGAGGGAGTCCCCGATGTCCGCGCCCTGCTGGAGCCGGTGACCGAGGACGAGGCAGCGGTTTTCGGCGTGCCCGCCGGTGCGGTCATGCCGACGTCCGTGGCCCGGAAGGTGCGTCTGGGCACGATCGGGTCGTTGGAGTCGCTGATCGCCGACGGGGTGATTCCCTCGGCCGAGGTGCTGGCCGAGCTGTTGCCCGCACTGACCGGGCTACAGGTGGCGGCGGCCTATCCGGATGCCGATCTGGGGCGGTTGATGGGCGCGGCCTACGAGGCGTTCCGGCGCCGCCGGTCGCTCCTGCTGCTGAATCTGGCGAAGCAGGTGCAGTTCGACGAGCTGCCCTGGGTGTTCGCGGTGCGGTCCTGCGCCGTGTCGTCGGGGGGCGAGCGGGCCACGGCGGTCGCCCGGCAGGTCGCCGGCGCCGCTGTCGATGCCTGGCCGGGCACACTGCTGCCGAACCCGCTGATCCAGGAACTCGCCACGCTCTACCAAGCCGGAGGTGAATCGCTGCCGCTGGTGCCGGAAGTGGCGGCGGACATCTTCGAAAGGCGTTTCTCGCCGAGGTTCTCGGCGGCGGCGCTGGAGGCGGGAACGTTGCTGCGGGGCACGCTTTACGAGCGTTACTACCACCTCGACTTCGCCCGCCTGATCGAGGCAGACGATGTGGCAACGGCTTTCGACGACATGTGCCGCGCGGCCGCGCCGTCCACCATTGGCAGGTCGGTGGCCCGCAACGGGATGATGATCGAGCATCAGCAGCTGCTCACCACCCAGAACCTGGCCGTGCTGTTCGGCCGGGGCGGGGTGCTGCCGCAGCGGGCGCTGCCCGATCTGGCGGTGGCGGCGGCCCGGCACTGCGACGGCCTGCTGCGACTGGCCCAGCACCGGCCGCGACCCTTGGCCACGGTGAAAGATGCTGCCTACGCGTGGCGTCAGGCGGTCTTCTTCCTGACGCTGGCCGGGGAGCGGGAGCACCTGGCCGGTTTCGTGGAGGCGCTGACACCGGAGGCCCGCTGGCCGATGACGGAGGTGCTCGACGGCCTGCGCGCCGCGGCGGCCGGGGAGTGCTCCCCCGGCCGGCCGCTGCTGGGCTGGACCGTCACACCGCACTGGGCGGTACGGCGCGCGGCGTAGGTCGTCGCGCGAGCGGGCGAGGACTACTCCTCGGCGAGGGCGGTCTCCAGCACCTGGAGCACCTCGTCGAGGTAGTCGGTCCACTCCTTGTCGTCGGGCAGGAACGCGGACAGCAGCCAGCCGCCCAGTGCGAAACCGGTGGTGGCCACATCGCCCGGATTCATCACCTCGAGCACCGACTGCTCGCTCAGCGCCGCCGCCATGTAGGTGCCGGCCAGCTCGGCCGAGACCTCCGACCAGTCCTCCTGGGTCTCGGCGAAGTCCTCGGCCAGATCGGCGATCTCGTCGAGCTCGGGCAGCGAGCCCTCGTGGATGTCTTGCAGGATGATCGAATTGACGTTGATGGTGAGCTGGAACGCGTTGATGGTGAAGTCGTCGCCCCGGTCCACGACGGACTCGATCGCCGCGTAGAAGCGGTCCGGTTCCTCGGCCACGGATGCCGCGAAGCCTTCGCGAACGGCGATCTCCACGGTGTCGTCGATCTTCATCGGCTGTCTCCCAGGCTGGTGCGGCGAGTTATGACTCCACAGACCCTAGCTCCCGGAGCACTGCCTGAATCGCCGGACTGGCATGGGCACTTCGCCGCCAGGCCGCGAAGATCTCCCGTTTCGGGGCCCGGCGCAGCACCCGCGACATCAGGTCCTCGCGCAACGGCGGCCGGGCCAGGCGGGGGATCAGGGCGATCACGTCGCCGGAGGCGACCAGCGACAGCTGCGTGCTGAAATCGTCGATCAGGTGCCGGACGTCGGGGTCCTCCGGCGCGTTGCCGAACAGTCGCCGGAACCACTGGTGGCACACGGTGCCGGGCGGGCTCGTCACCCAGGCGTGCCCGACCAGGTCGGCGCCGGTCAGGGGACGCTCGACGGCGGCCAGGGGATGGCTGCGGCTGTGCACCACATCGCCGACGTCGGTGTGGATGTGCCGTTGAAGCATGGACGGCGGAAGAGCGACCGGCAGTCCGTCGGCGTCGTGGATCAGGGCCAGGTCGGCGGTGCCGGCCTCCACGCTGTGCAGCGCCTGTTCCGGATCCTGCTCACTGATGTGCAGCCGCAGGTCCGGGTAGCGGGCCGACAGCTCCGCCACCGTGGGGGCGAGCAGGCCGCGTACCGCGGTGGAGAACGAGACGACGCGCAGCGTGCCACGCGGCGCACCGTCCGCGACCGAACGGGCGGCCTCGGCGCAGTGCTCCAGGGCCTGGAACACCTCGGGCGCGGAGTCGACCACGGCCTGCCCGGCCGGGGTGAGCACCACGCCGCGCCCGGCGGGCGCCAGCACCGGCACACCCACCTCCCGCTCCAGGCGTTTGATCTGCTGAGACACGGCCGAGGCGGTGAAACCGAGCTCGTCGGCGGCGCGCGCCAGCGTGCCGAGAGCGGCCACGGATCGCAGTGCACGCAGTGCGGCTACATCGATCATCAAGCCAGATTACGCAGTACCGCCAAGAAACCATCGCTGGACCGGAAGGATGACAGGCGCGAGGATCGACTCATGACCGTCGCGCAGACCCCTGCTGACCTGCTTTTCGGCTCCAACCTCGTGGCCATGGTGACCCCGATGAAGCCGGACGGGTCGATCAGCGAGTCCGGGGTCGAGCGCCTCGTGGACCGCCTGCTGGGCACGGGCTGCGACGGAATCGTGGTGAACGGCACCACCGGAGAGTCGGCGACCCTGACCGACACCGAGGCCATCCACCTGATCCGCACGGTCAAGGCGCAGGTGAAGGGCCGCGCGTCGGTGATCGCCGGCGTCGGCACCTACAGCACCGCCACCAGCATCCAGCGGGCCCGGGAGGCCGAGGCCGCAGGGGCGGACGCCCTGCTGCTGGTCACCCCCTACTACAACCGCCCGACCCAGGCCGGCGTGGTGGCCCACTGCACGGCGGTGGCCGACGCCACCGAGCTGCCCGTGATGCTGTACGACGTCCCGGCGCGTACCGGTCTGGCTCTTTCGCCGTCCACCATCACCGAACTTGCCCGGCACCAGCGGATCCGCGCGATCAAGGACGCGAAGGGCGACCTGTTCGAGGCGATGTCGCTGATGCGCAGCACCGGCCTGGCGTATTACAGCGGTATCGACGAACTCAACCTGCCCTACCTGGCCAGCGGCGCCACCGGTGTGGTCAGTGTCGTGGGCAACCTGGTGGCCGACCGCAATGCCGAGCTGATCCGGGCGGTGCGCAAGAGCGACATCGACCGGGCACAGGAGGTCGCGGCCTCGCTGATCCCCCTGACCGACGCCGTCATGCGGACCTCGTCGGGCGCCATCATGGCCAAGGCCGCGCTGGCCGAGCTCGGCGTGATCGAGCACGCCGCCGTGCGGCTGCCGCTGCTGGAGTCGCCGGCCGAGGACTTGGCCAAGCTGCGCACGGCCCTCGCGACGACGGCCGTCCCGATCGGCTGAGACCTCAGTGCCCCGGCCGGAACGGGGCCAGGGCGTCCACCCCGTCGACCGGCCCGCTGACCACGATCTCGGCCGTGCTGGCCGCCACCACGTCGGCGCAGCGCAGCCGGAAGCGCGGGCCGTCGGGCAGGTAGGGAACGAAGTTCGGGGTCGCGGCGGCGAACACGATCTGCGACAGACCGGCCCAGACCAGGCCGGCCGTGCACATCGGGCACGGCTCACCGCTGGCGATCATGATGCCACCCGCCACCTGGCCGGAACGCCCTGCGCGACGGGCATTCTCCAGCGCCTCGAGTTCGGCGTGCGCCCGCAGGTCGCCGGTGGTGACGACGCCGTTCAGCCCTTCGGCGAGCACCTCTCCGTGCGGGTCGAGCAGGACCGCCCCGAACGGGTGGTCACCCCTGCGGCGGGCCGTGCCGGCCAGCTCGACGGCCCGCAGGACCAGCGGCCGGAACCTGAGGACGGTCCCGGTGTGGTCGGATTCGGCGACGTCCACGTCCATGACCGTCAAGGTAGCGCCGGGCCGCCGAGCTCGGTGGCCACCACACCCACCCGGGGCCGAGTTTCGGTCCCGGTGTCGTGACCGGTGCCGCGAATCACCTGAATCCGGACGCCCGGATCGGGCCTGGCCGCCTACCGTTCCGGGTATGAAGCTGCTCTCGGTGAACATCGGCCACCCCCGGCGCAACCACTGGCGCACCGCCGAGCTGACCGGCATCGACAAGCGTCCCGTGACCGGCCCGGTGGCGGTGACCTCGCCCGGCCCGATGGGGGACGGGTCGGTCGGGCTGGCCGGGGACCGCGTCTACGACGTGGGCAATCACGGCGGCACCGACCAGGCGGTGTACGCCTATGCCCGGGAGGACCTGGACCACTGGGAGGGTGTGCTCGGCCGGACGCTGCCGAACGGCGTCTTCGGCGAGAACCTGACCACCGAGGGGCTGGACGTCAACGAGGCCCTGATCGGGGAACGCTGGCGGGTCGGGCCGGAGGTGGTGCTGGAGGTCACCCGTCCCCGCATCCCGTGCTCCACCTTCCAGGGCTGGCTGGACCGCCAGGGCTGGATGAAGGAGTTCACCGGGGCGGCCCTGCCCGGGCCGTACTTCCGCGTGATCACGCCGGGGGAGTTCCGTGCGGGGGACGACGTGGAGGTGATCGCCCGCCCCGATCACGATGTCAGCGTGGCCCTGACCTTCCGCGCCCTGACCCTGGAACCGGCCCTGCTGCCCCGCCTGCTGGAGGCGGAGGCCCTGGCCGGCGCGGTGCGGGAGCGGGTGGTGCGCCGGCTCGCCGGGCGCACCGGATGACGATCGGCGGAACAACGGGACGGCGACGAGCTCGTGACGAGTCGGCGCCGTCCCGGAAATTCCTGTCAGTCGGGGCGTTTCACATAGATCCGATGACCCTTCGGCCCGGTCCACTCCAGGCGCACCACGCCGGGCACGGCGGCGTCGTCGACCCGTGAGGCGTTGGAGTAGTAGCCACCGGCCGGGTTCAGGAAGAACGTGCCCCAGAGCCGGCCGAGGTGGTCGGTGAAGAAGTTGTTGTGCCCGATACCCACGCCGGCCGTGTAACGCTCCGAGTAGGGACCCTCGAACGAGTCCGACACCGCGACCACCGTGTCGTACTGGTACTGCTTGTGCCCGCTGCGGTCGGCCTCGTCGTAGGAGTAGCGCGGGCTGCCGTCGGCGTCGAGCGAGGTCCAGTCCCAGGCGGCCAGCAGCAGGTAGTACTTCTTCTCGTGCCGGAACACGTAGGCGCCCTCGAGGTAAGGCTCTGACCCCCAGGGTTTCTCGTCGAACTTCTGGAGCGGCTCGATGTCTTCGAGGTCGGCCGTGAACCGGGCGTAGAGGTGGTTGTGCAGTACCAGCCAGGCCTTCTTGCCCTCGGAGTAGAAACCGCCGTCGATGTGGAAGTACACCGACGGGTCGATCCAGTCCGGGCCGCCGACGATGTCGCCGAAGGGCTTCTCCAGATTGCCTTTCGCCACCCGGTAGGGGCCCTCGACGCCACCCTCGCTGATCAGCAGGAAGGTGCCGACCTTCTTGGAGTGGTCGCCCATGCATGCCACGATGTACCACTTGCCCTGGAAGTAGTGAACTTCCGGGGCCCAGGCGTTGCCCCGCTTGCCGAACTGGCCGTCGTCCTCCCACCACTCCTGCCACGGCGCGACCACCGTGCGGTCGGTGGTGTTCTCGGTGACGAACTCCGGCGACCAGACCTTGCCCCGATCGGCGTCGGGGCGGATCTTGCTGGTGTCGGCCAGTTTCCACGGGCCGTCCAGTGACCGTGCGGTCCAGACGAAGATGCCGTCGTTGTAGGGGCCGGGGCCGGGCAGGCCCTCGGCATTGGTGGTGCCGGTCGCGACATAGAGCGGCCTGCCGTCCACCTCGAAGCAGTTCACGTAGGTGTCGCGCATCCAGACCCGGCCGAGTGCCTCGTCGCGAGGCCTCAGTTCGAGGTCGAGCAGGTGCGAGTTGTCGTCGCGCGGCCAGAGCTCCGGACGTGGGTCGGCGCGGCCGTACGGAGCCGGATCGGGCCAGTTGGCAGGGTATCTGCCGGTGGCCGAACCGGAACCAGTGGCCAGAACCGGGGCCGTGGCTGAGGCGCCGGCCGGTGCGGCCGTTCCCAGGCCCACCGCTCCGGCTCCCAGGGCTCCGCCGGCTCCGGCCAGCAGAGCACGCCGGCCCATCCTCGGCCCGTCGTGAGCATCGGTCATCGTCGAGCGACCTCCTTCGCCGGACGGGACCACTCTGCCCCGTCTGTGACGAAGCTATGTCAGACCCTCAGCTTTTGCAACGATGGAAATCGGGGACGACGGAACGTGGGTTCCGTCGTCCCCGATCGACTCAGGCCATCTGCATCGAGCGGATCGAGTTGCCCATCACGATTCTGCCGAAAGCAGTTTCGGCTCCCTGGCCGGGCTCGGAGGCGGCGCCGAGGGTGAGCAGGAGGGGCACGAAGTGGTCGGCGGTGGGATGGGCGACCCGAACGCCGGGAGCCTTGGCCCGGTAGTCGACCAGCGAGTCCACGTCGCCGCGGGCCATCGCGTCCACGGCCCAGGCGTCGAAGGCCTGGTTGTGCCCGATCAGGCCGGGATCGCGGAACACCGCGAAGCTGTGCGTCATGAAGCCCGAGCCGATGACGAGAATGCCTTCCTGGCGCAGCTTTCGCAGACGCTCGCCGAGCCGCAACAGGGCCGCCGGATCGAGACTGGGCATGCTGAGCTGGATCACCGGCACGTCGGCGGCCGGGAACATGGCCATCATCGGGATGAAAGCGCCGTGATCCAGCCCGCGGTCGACGAACTGGTGCAGCGGTGTGGTGTCGGCCAGTGTGCCCGCCACCTGGTGGGACAGCCAGGTGGCGTCGGGGGACCGGTATTTCAGCGTGTAGTAGCGCGGGTGGAAACCGCCGAAGTCGTAGTACAACTCGGTGCCTTCGGCCGATCCGGAGATCGCCAGCGGGGCGTTCTCCCAGTGCGCCGAGACCACCACGATGCCGCGCGGTTTCGGCATGGACCGGCCCCAGGCGTACAGGTCGCGCAGCCAGTCCGGGTCGTCGAGGGTCGGCGGCGCGCCGTGGCTGACGAACAGTGAGGGCATCGGCCCGTCCGAGGGCTCCCAGCGACGTCGGGCCCGGGCCTCGGGCAGCACGTCGGCCAGCAGGGCGGCGTACGCGCCGGCCGGCACCTTCGGGTTGAACGGGTCTGACACTGCGGGCTCCAGCGGGACGGGGGCGAGTCGGTCTTCCAGCAAAGCAACTTGAAGAATCAAGTATTCCACTCTTGACGTGTGCCCGTCCCGGGCGGCAGGCTGAGATCAGCTTCGCGTGCCGATGACGGACTGCGTCAGGCATGGAGGGGCCGAACCTTAAGGTATTCCTTGCCTTTTGATCCTTCGACCATCGACCTGGTGCCGGCCGCGGCCGGGTTCGCCGGTCCACGTCCCGCCGTTCTGGTGTTCCCGGGCGGCGCCTATCGCTTCCACGCCCCGCACGAAGGGCTCGGGATCGCGCACTGGCTGGCGTCGATCGGCGTGCACGCCTTCCACTTCCGCTATCCGTTCCCGTCCGCTGTCGACTGGCCCGGGCCCCTGGTGGCGGCCCGGCAGGCCCTCGACCAGGTGCGGGCCGGCGGTCACGGCCTGGCCGTCGGCCCGGTGGGCGTGTTCGGGGCCAGCGCCGGTGGGCACCTGGCCGGGCTGCTCGCCGCCGGTGCGGTGCTGAGTCTGGACGAACCGGGAATCCGGCCACCGACACCGGATTTCAGCATCCTGGCCTACGCGGTGGCGGATCTGGCGCTGCTGCCCGACGCCCCGGTCGCGGCGATGACGAACAACCGGCTGCACCTGCGTCGCGAGTTCTCGCCGGCCGCCCACATCACCGCCGCGACGGGACCGGTGTTCGCCTGGTGCGCCCTCGACGACCCGCCCGGCCTGCCGAACACGCTGGAGCTCGCCCGGGTCTGCGCCGCTTCGGGTGTCAGCTGCGAGGTGCACGTCTTCCCCGAGGGGTGGCACGGCCTCGGCCTGGCGGACGGGGTTTCGTGGGGCCCGGCGCCGGAGGGGGAGCGGATGCCACCCCTGACCGCGATCCCGCACACCGCCACCTGGACCGGTCTGTGCGAGCGCTGGCTCTACCAGGTGGCGACGGTCGCGCGGAAGTGACTGGCACCCGGTCGGCTCTACGTCGCCCTGCCGCACCTGCCTAGCCTGGAGTCGTGGAACTGCGCAGGGTGACCGGGCATGAACTGGTACCGCACACCTGGGTACCGGTGATGCCGCGTCTGGAGGTGGTCACGGCAACCCGCTCGATCCGGGACGACTGCGTGGAGGGCCACCGATTCGCCGACCGGGCGGGCGAATCCGGCGAGCCGACCTGGGTGCACTACGACCCCAGGGTGTGGGTGACCACCGCGGACCACCCGCACACCGACCCGTTCGGCACCCCCCTGGCCTGGCCTGAATGACGCCTGGATGACGCCGGAACGACGCCGGACGATTTCGGGAGGCGGCCGTTGCGGTGCGGAGTGATCAAACCGTCACCGCTCGTGCCCGGGCATCACCCAGGTCGCTGCTCTAGGCTTCCCGGGCATGAGTGAGTCGTCACCGAGCATCGAGCAGATCGAGCAGGCGATCGCGGTTCTGGGAGCCGTGCGTCCGGAGGATCTGGACCCGAACTTCGTGTACCGCCTGCGGGCGTGGCACGAGCAGGAAGTGCTGCGGCTGGAGGTCAAGCAGAAGGCCCAGGGCTACGACTGGTTCGCCGAACTGAATTGACCGGCGGTCCGGTGAGGACGGCGACGAGCTGCTGAACAGGCTCTTCGCCGTCCTCAATTTCTTTGTCAGTACAGCTCTTCCAGCACCTGCTGCGGCACCACGACCGGCCAGAAGGCGTCCCAGTCGCGCCGCTCCACCCGCCAGAGGTACTCGACCCGGTACACCCACCGGTACTCGGCGCAGACGATCAGGCCGGTGAGCACGAGCACCCCGCCGACCACCAGCAGACCCACCAGGAAAGCCGTCGCCACGTCGGCCATCGAAGCAGTCCGCGGCCCGCTACCGGCTCATGCCCGGCCCGCCGCGAGTCTTCCGATGTGCGGCAATGAGCACCGAAACGGCCCCGTCCGGACGAGTCCGGGCGGGGCCGCCGTCATGGGTGGCTCACTCGTAGCTGATGTCCGAGTCGTCGTAGACGCAGTAGGTGCCGTCGGCGCCCGAACCGGTCTTCTCCGGTTCGTCACCGTCGTCGTTGCCGGTGTACCTGTCGCAGATCGAGATGTCCGCGTCGTCGTCGCCCACGATCGTGATGTTCGAGAGCGTGGCCCTGTCGCCGTAGTTCGTGTTGATGCCGACGAGCGTCTTGCCCGGGGCGATCACGGTGACGTCGGAAATGTTGACCGTGCGCTGGTACTGGCTGGAGCAGTTGCCGCACGAGCGGTAGAGCTTGCCGAAGTCGTCCACCTCGAAGTCCGAGATGTTCATCGTGCCCGGGCCGTTGTGCTGGAACACCTTGTCCGAGGCACCCCGCGCCCCGCCGCCGGTGACGGTCATGACCTGGCCGGAGATGGTGCCCTTCTGGGTGGCCGCGTCCTCTCCCACATCGAGCCACCAGACGTTCTCGATGGTGCAGGTGCCGTAGCAGTGGATGCCGTCGGCGGCGGGCGAGCCGATGATCACGTTCTTGATCGTGCCGCCGTCGGCGACCTCGAACAACGGGTCCTGGCCCTCTTCCTGGCCGCCGTCGCTCACCCCGGAATACTGCTGGAGATCGCCGTCGAAAGTGCCACTGACCTGAATGGTCTCGTCCACCTCGACCTCGCCGGTGGCGGTCGGCCAGGTCGCCGTGGCAGCCGTGGACGTCGTGGTGGTGTCGTCGGCCTCCGTCGCCGAGGCCAGGGACGCCCCCGCGATCAGGCCGGCCAGGGCCAGGGCCGCCGCGGAGAAGGCCGCGGTGCGCCGGGCCCGTCGTGAGGTGAGGAAGTGCTTGCGCTGGGACTGCACGTCGATCCTTTCGTCGGGGTCACCGCCAGGGGATGACCCGCCCGAATCGGGACGCGTGCCAGGCTGCTGGTCCGAACCCCACGCGGACCTGTTCGGACCCGTAAGTTCCGGTGAAGACAGCAAACGGACAGAAAAGGGCCCCTGGGATGGGTGGGGCAGGGCAAGAAAAAGCCTCCCCCGGCTCCGACCAGCCGGGGGAGGCGAATGAGGGGTCCCGCCTGGGAGGGGGCAGGCGGGACCGGGCTGCTCAGGGCACCGTCATGGAGGAAGCGACGCCCCGAGCAGGAATTGATGCGGCTTCGTGGCCGACGGAACCGCATCGCCTCAGCGCTCAGTCGGTTAAGCGGGCACAAAGGTTGCCCACGTTTCTGAGAAGTTTTTCGAGGACGGCGACCGGCTTCGGCCGATCGCCGCCCTCGACGGAGAACCCGCAGGTCAGCTGGATGCCGCGGTGGCGGCCAGCAGGTGCACCGGCCCCCGGCCGCTCTCCAGTGTGATCGTCGTCTCGCCGGAGTGCGACGGGATCTGGACGGTCACCGCGTACCCGGCGGCCGAGTCGCCCAGCGTGGTGGTCTGGGCCTTGAGGTCCTGCCCGCTCACGCTCACGTTCATCGCGTTGCCGGTGTAGAGCGTCACGGTGCTCGCGGCCGACGAGGCCATCACCTTCACCGTGGCGCCGTCGGTCTGGAGCCAGCGCGTGGTGCCGTCGCGGTCCTGCTCGGGCGCACCCCCGGTCCAGGAGAGCTTGAACGGCCCGTCCACGCTCTGACCCGACTCCGGAGCGGTGAAGCTGATCAGGGGAGAAGCCAGAGCGGTCTTCTTCTGGATCGTCTTCAGGTCGTTCCGGGTGCCGATGGCCAGCCAGTCCTCGTCGGCGTCACCCAGCGAGAGTGCCTGACCCGCCGTCAGTTCCGAGACCGAGGTGATGGCCTGGGTGGAGGATCCGGTGGACGACGAGCCGGTCTTGGCGTCGGTGGTGCGCGAGCCGTCGGACGTGGAGCCGGAGCCCGGCTCGTCCGTGCTGCCGGCCTTGGACCCGGACTTCGAGGTGGCCACGTCGTCGGGCGTGGAGTTCTTCTGGTCCTTGTCGTCGGGCGTGGTTCCGCTCGGCGACGGGGTCTGCGACGTGGTGTCGGCCGTCGGGGTCTCGAAGGCCGGGATGTTGACCGGCAGCTTGGAAGGCGTGGTCTCGGAGGCCGGCGCCATCTGCGAGGCCGCCACCGTCACCCCGCCCCCGACCAGCAGCGCGGCCACGGCCGACAGGAGCACCGGGCGCTTGCGCGGCGCCGCCTCCACCCGTCGGCGCAGCGGCACCACTTTCGGGCGCTGGTCGTCCATACGCCGACGGATCGCGGCCACGTCGGGCTCATGATCCGCGCCTAGGGCCCTCAAGGCCTGGAGCAGTTCATCCTCGGGCACGGATCACGCCTCCTTCCTGGCGGTTCGGGCCGATCTGCTGCTGCCGGCGGCAGCGGCCAGATGGCCTGGTTCCAGCTGTTTGCGCAGCTGGGCGAGTCCTTTCGAGGTCTGGCTCTTGACCGTGCCCAGACTGATCCCCAGTGTCCGGGCCACTTCCTCCTCGGGCAGATCGAGCACGTGGCGCATGACCACGCACGCTCTCCGCCCGGCGGGCAGCGCAAGTACCGCGGCTTGCAGGTCGACCGCGCCGACGATGTCCGGCGAGTGGTAGAACCACTTGGTCAGCGGGGCCATCAGCCGATGTCGCTGACGGTCGCGGACCGCGGTTCGTACTCGCTCGACCGACAGGTTCACCACGATCTTGCGCACGTAGGCGAGCGGGCTGTCCGCCGCCTGTACGCGATCCCAGTGTTCCCATGCCGACGCCAAGGCCTCACCGACCACGTCGTCGGACTCGGCCCGGTTACCGGTCATCGAGTAGGCCAGCCGGGCCAGCTCACGGTGATGACGACGGAAGAAGTCCTCGAACTCGGTCCTTGCGCCGGGACCGAGTCGGGCCGGGCTTCCCGCCGCCCTGGGTCTGCTCATCCGTGGAGCCGTCTCCTTGTCCTTGTCAGAGCCCGTACGAAAGGCGGCCGAATGCCCGCGGCTGCCTTCCGTACGTGCGTTGAGTCGCGTGGGGGCGCCCAAAGGTTGCCCGCTCGACGAAGGAATTATGTTTTGCGGCTGATAAGCCCTTGCAACAGGGTCCGTGGGCCCGGGTCCGGTCTGGGAGGATCGCGCCCGTGGGGGAACCGGGGGAACGGGGCGAGGACGAGTTCGGGCGGGCCCGGCGCAGCGCGCGCGAGGCGGCCGGTGGCGCGCCCGTCGAGGGTCTGCTGGGTGTGCTCACCTACTTCCACCCGGACGGGCTCACCCCGGGGCTGCTGTCCCGCCTCCCGGGCCTGGAGGGGGCCGTGGAGGCTCTGGTCCGGTCCGGCGCGGTGCGGCGGGACCCGGTCAGCGGCGCGGTCCGCATCCCGCCCCGCAGCGCCCGGGCCGTTCGTGACCAGGACATCGCCGACGGCACCACGGTGAGCCGGCTCGACGGACTGGCCGGGGTGATCTCCGGGATGCTCGACCTGAGGGCCGTGGAACCGGACGGGCGGAGCACCGTGCGCCCGGCCGCGCTGGAACTCGCCCGGCACGCGCTGACGCTGTGGAACCGCTCGCTGGAGGCCGCGGCCGGCGGCCAGGACGGTGCGGTGGAACCGGCCGGCCGGGCGGCCGTGCAGGCCGTGACGCACCTGGAGACGGCCGGCGAGCCGGAGCGGGCTGTGGAGGTGGCGGGTGACGTGCTGGCCGGCTGTCGCCGGGTGCTCGGCGACGCGCACCCGGTCACCCTGCTCGCGGCCGGGCGGCTCGGCGCGCTGCTGCTGTCCGCGGGCCGGCTCACCCGGGCGGCCGACCTGCTCGCCCCGGTGCTCGAGGCCCGGTCCGACCCGCGCGACCTGGCCCGGCCCGAGCTGATCGCGCTCACCCACGACCTGGCCTTCGCCCGGGCCGCCGCCGGGCAGGTGGCCGAGGCGATCCCGTTGTACGAGAAGGCCTTTGCCGCGAGCTGCGCGCTGCACGGCGACGGGCACCCGGCCAGCCTGACCGTTCTCGGCAATCTGGCCGAGGGCTACCGGGCCACCGGCGACTACGGCCGGGCGGTGCCGTTGCTGCGGCAGGTGCTCGAGGAGCGGCAGCAGGTTCTGGGCGACGATCACCCCGACACCCTGACCGCGGCGAACAACCTGGTCGGCGCGTACAGCGACCTGGACGGCACGGCGATCCCGGTGAGCGTGTTCGAGAAGATCCACGTCAGCCGGGCCCGGGTGCTCGGCCCCGATCACCCGAGCACGCTGATCTCGCAGAGCAACCTGGCCAGCGCCCACCAGCGGGCCGGCAACCTGCCCGTCGCCATCGCCCTGATGAAGCAGGTGCTGCGGCTGCGCAGGGGCACGCTCGGCGCGGACCACCCCGACACCCTCACGGTGATGAGCAATCTCGGTGCCGCCTACGCCGACGCCGGGAAAACCCTTCGCGGGTACCGGCTCTGCCGCAAGGTGGTGGCCGGGCGCAGTGCCGCGCTGGGGGTCAGGCACCCGGACACGCTGCTGGCGATGAACAATCTGGCCCAGGCCCATCTGGCGGTCGGCCGGGTGAAGGCGGCCCTGGCCCTGCACGCCCGGGTGCTGAACGACCGGCACACCCTGCTCGGCGGCGACCACCTCGACACCCTGGCCTCGATGAACAATCTGGCCTCCGCGCTGAACCGGGCCGACCACCCGGCCGATGCGCTGCCGTTGCACGCGAACGCCCTGGCCGGTCGCCGTCGCATCCTCGGGCCGGTGCATCCGGACACCCTGATCTCGCTGAACAACCTGGCCTTCACCTACCAGGGGCTGGGTGAGACCGAAACCGCGCGAGGCCTTTTCGAGGACGCGCTGGACGCCGCCCGGCGCACGCTCGGGCCGGGACACGCGATCACCCGGCGCTGCGAGACCAATCTGAGGCAGTTGTCAGGGCAACGAAATTGAGGACGACGAGGAGCCTGTGGCAGGCTCCTCGTCGTCCTCAATTCTCGCGACGGACGGATCAGCGGGTGACGGTGACACCCACGGCGCCGGACGCGCTGCGGGCGTGCTCGGCATCGCCCTGGTACACGAAACGGAAGCTGCCGGAACGCTTCGCGCTGACCGTGGTGGACACGGAGTCGCCCTCGCCCTGTACCGTGCGAACGGTGTGGAAGGTGCTCGCACCGGTCGCACGGAACTGGAGTTTGACCGCTGTGGCTAAGGGCTGGTTGGTTCCGGTGTCCCAGTCGGCGGCGGTGAGGCGGCCGGTCAGCGTGACCTGACCGCCCTGGGTGACCTCGGTGTGCGAGGCGGCGAAGCTGGTGCCCCAGCCGGTGCGGCGCAGCAGCTCCAGGCTCTTGGTCGCGTTGTCGCGGCCGCTGGACTTCTTGGTGCAGTTGCCGTCGTCGTCGCACTCGTACGAGGTGTCGTCGTCACGGTTGTTGCCGTTGGCGTCGTCGAACGCGTACACGTACGCGTTCTGCACCCCGGCCATGTCGTTGCCCTTGAACTGGCCGGTGCCGATGACGTTCAGCGTGGTGGTGCCGTCGGGGCAGGTGAGCGAGGCCGGGCCGGTGTAGGTGTAGGTGCAGGCGCCGAACCAGCCGACGTGACTGGTGGGGTAGAGCTCGCCGGTCACCGCCCACCTCACCTGGTGGTCGGCGTCGTCGCAGTCGGTGCTCACGGAGAACCGCACCGATTTGGGTTTGATGCCGAGAACGACCTTCTGCGGGCCGAATCCGGTGATCGAGCAGTCGTCACCGTCGGCGGCGGCCTGGTTCACCGCCTTGGCGATCTTGTCGAGCGGTTTCGGTGTGCTCGACGTGGTGGCGGCGCCGGCGGGTGCGGCGAGGCCGATCGCGGCCACCGTGGCGGCCCCGAGGGCGATGATGAACGGTCGAGTTCGCATGCGTGGTCCCAGTCGGAAGACGACGTCTGGCCAGGACATCATCGCCCACATCGCCGGTATGGCGCGCGCACCGGGCCGATCCGGTGCCGACTTGCTGAAACTTAAGATGCGTTTGGGGAATTGATTAACAGGTGGGGTGATCGGGTGGTCATTGCGCGTGACTTCTCCGCAGGTGCGGGGCTGAACTGGTGGACGACGCCGGGCCGTGCCGACCCGGCGTCGTCCACCGGTGTGTCAGCCCACCAGTGCCTGGCCGGTGAACTCGCCCTCGGCGCACCCCGGGGGCACCACGAAGGCGGCCGAGCCGACATGGGTGACCCAGGTGTTCATGGCGTCGGACTCGGCCAGGCGCTGCTGCACGGGCACGAAGGCCTTCGCCGCATCTGCCTGGTAGGCGGCGAAAAGCAGCCCGCAGTCCGGATTTCCGTCGACGTCCGGACCGTCGTCGTAGCTGAAGCCGCGACGCAGCATGCGCTCGGCGTCGGTGCGGGCCGTGGCTCGCACCACGTGCGCCTCGGCCGCCACCACCGGCAGGCCCTGGGCGTCGACCGCCGTGGTGTCCGGGTCGTCGGTCTCCGAGCCGCCGGTGACCGGGCTGCCGTCGGACAGCCGCCGGGCGGTGGCCATCTCCTTGGCCGGGCGGCCCAGGTCGTCCCAGGTGTCGACGTCCATCCGGATCCGCCGGAACACCAGCATACTGCCGCCTTTCAGCCAGTCCGGGCCGGACGACCAGACGGTGGAGCCGAACTCGGCGGTGTCGGCCGACGGGTTGGCCGTGCCGTCGCGCTGCCCCATCAGGTTGCGGGGCGTGGTGCCGTCCGGCTCGCTGCCCCGCGCCGGGTTGAAACCGGTCTGGCACCAGCGCACCGTGGCCAGATCACGCGCGTCCCGCACCAGCCGGCGCAGGGCGTACGACAACGGGATCGCGTCGTCGGCGCACACCTGCACCATCAGGTCCCCGCCGGACCAGCGCTCCTGGAGCCGGTCGGTGGCGAAGGCCGGCAGCTCACGGATCACCTCGGGGCAGTCGTCGCCCCGGCCCACGGCGTCGAACAGGCCGGGACCGAACCCGAAGGTCACGGTCAGCCGCGAGGGCAGGGCCGGCAGCTCCGGGTCACCGGCCGCCAGCGGCACGGTGCCCTGGGTCAGCCGGGCGGCGTCGTCGGTGAGCAGCCGCAGCAGCCTGCGCACGTGATCGGCGTCCGCGCCGGGCCTCAGGTCGAGGGCCAGGAACCGGGCATGGGCCTGGGCCGCGGTCTCGATGCCCGCCTGGTGCTCCCCGTGGAAGGGCACGGTCTGCGCGCCCTTCCACGGATCCACCACGGCCGCGACCCCGGGTGACGACAGCGCCAGAGCCCCGGCCGCGCCGGCCAGACCGCCACCGGCCAGGGTGGCGCCGCCCCCGAGCAGGAGACGGCGCCGGCTCAGCCCGGTGGACGGTTCGGAGGGTTCGGAGGGAGGCAGGCTCACTCCATACCTTCCATGTCGTCGTCGTACTTCTCCTCGCCGGCCGTGGTCTTCTTGGCCAGGGCGGTGAACTCCTCGGTCGAGCCGTCTTCCAGGGTGAGCCGCACGGTCACCTCGTCGCCGGCCTCGATCGGCTTCTCCAGGTTCATCACCATCAGGTGGTCGCCACCGGGCGCGAGCTCGTGCGTGCCGCCGGCCGCCACGGTGAAGCCACCCTTCTTCTCCTGCATCACCATCTCGCCGTCCACCATGGCCATTTCGTGCAGCTGGGTGGTGTCGGACGCCGAGGTCTTGGCCGACTCGACCACCACGTCCGCGGTGCCGGTGTTGCTGAGCGTACCGAACACGGCGGTCATCCCGGCCTCGGTGTCGGCGGTCTTCACCCACGGGTCCTCGATGGTGAGGCTGTCGGCCGCGGTGCTGCCGACCTCACCTCCCACCACCTGGGCGTCGTCGGCGGCGCCGGCGGTGTCGGCCGAGCCGCCGGAGCAGGCGGTCAGCAGGGCCGTCGCGCTGAGGGCGGTGGCGGCGAGAAGGATGCGAAAAGGGCTGTTCTCGGGCATGACTGAGGAACTCCTCGTGCAGAGCGGGCTGATCCTGATGGATCGCTGAAAGGTCAGGCGAAGACTGCGATGGCCTGGGGCGGCCCGCGTCGCCAGACGGCTCCGACGAGGTGTTCGGCACGTGGCAGGGGCACCGTGCGCGGCCGGGAGCGGCGCGGACGGGTGCTGGTGGGGTAGGTGCGGAAGCGGCCCGGCAGTGCCGGCAGCATCCACGAAAGCATGCGCCAGACCGCGGTTTCGCCCCGGCTGAGCAGCAGCCCGAGCAGGGCGGCCGCAGTCAGGTGAGCGACGGTCATGAGCGGTGAGGCGCTGCTCATGGCCATCGCCGTGTCGCCGTGGCAGACCAGGCCGGCCCCGACACCGGTGCCGACGCCGACGCCGCTGTGCCCGGGATGCCCGGCGTGCGAGGACGTCTGGACGCACGCCGCCGGGCCAAGCAGGCCGAACAGCCGGTGCAGCCCGGCCTGGACGGCGATCATGGTGAGGCCGACCGCCAGCGGGCCGCGCAGCCGGCCGGCCGCGAGCGACGCCACCGGGGCGAGGAACAGCCCCAGGACGACGAGCACCAGGGTGCTGGGGGACGAGCCGCCGCCCAGCACGTGGGCGGCGGCGGAGAGCGCGACGGCGCAGGCCGAGAACAGGCCGCCGCGGAACACGCGGAGCTTGCCCTGGACGAGCTGTCGCTCGGCGGCCCGCGCACTCACCCGCCCAGGATAGCCAGTGCCTTTCGGGTGTGGTTCAGGCGGCGTCGGTGCCGAGGATGTCGGTGGCCGCGTGCGGCAGGGCCACGCCGTCCACCAAAATCGCCGCGCCCGAGCTGTTTCGGGTGCGTAGCGGCAGGATGGCCTGGTATCCGGGGGAGTCGTACCACGCTCTTGCGGCGGTGAGGTCGGGGAACGAGATCACCACCACGTGCCCCGGCCAGGACTCCTCCAGCTCGTGCACGCGCGCGCCGTGCACCAGGAACTGCCCGCCGTGCGGTTCCAGAGTGCCGTCGATCCGGTGCAGGTACTCCACGACCTCGTCATTCATGTCGACCCGGAGGAAATGGGCGATGGCATATGCAGTCATGCCGGCAAACTTAGGTCAGGCTCTCCTCCGCCGGCCATGACCTCTCAGGTCATATTGGCTCTGAACTGCGGCGATGCCAGGAGGGAAAGCATTACCTCAATTCTGTGAGGTAAGCATTGCCTGGCTTTTCTTGAATTGCGCCCGGGGTTTATTTCTGGTGCTATTTGGTGAACGGATTCATCATCAGGAAAGAGGATCAGCGATGCCCACGATGCCCGCGGTGAGTGAGTGTTCGGTCGACGGTTGCGGCTACAACCACGACGGCTGCCACGCCTTCGCCATCACGGTGGCCGGCAACGACGGCAGTGCCGACTGCGGCACGTTCATCCCGCTCGCCCGCAAGGGCGGCCTGGACAAGGTGGTGGCCCAGGTCGGGGCCTGCCAGCGGGCCGACTGCTCGTTCAACAGCAACCTGGAGTGTTCCGCCACCGACGTCCGCATCGGGGCGGGTGCGGGCAGCGCCGGTGCCAACTGCCTGACCTACCAGCCGGCCTGACCAGCTCGGCGGCATCCGGCACGTCGGGTGCGCACGCTCTCGGGGCGACTTCGCGGGTTCATACCGCGTGGTCGCCCCGCTGTCGTTCGAGCCTGGGGGGAAACCTCGTGACCTGAGGCCGGCGGCCTCGGGGTAACGGCCGGAAATCGGGTCCGCCGAGTGGGTCCCGGCGGCCCGGCGTTCGGCCCATGTAGCCCCGATGACTGCGCTCTGTAAGCGACATCAGCCCGTGTTTCCCGGTTCCGGGGGCGCGGGCTGCTTGCCTCTCGCCCGGATCCGGACGTTTTGCCACCCTGGTTTCCCGGATCTCGCCGGATTTGTCGGCGAACGGAAACCGTTGTGCTCGAACCGCTTCCCCGTCGTCACCGAATTGGGGGACGAGTGGCGGCTGTGGCCTGCGGGGCGACATCGGATATCTGCTCACAGGTTTTGGGCGGATGCGCCGACGAGGTGAAAGCGACTACTCTCCATGCTCGAAAGAACACGATCCGTGTTTGGGTCGGATCGGCGGAGGCTGGGGAGGAGGGGGCATGACGCTCCTGCACGGCGGAGGTGCCCAGGGGGCGGGGCGGTGGGACGGCGAGGAACAGAGCGCGCCCTGCACCGGTTCCGGCCCCGTCCTGCGCTCTCTCCTGCCCCGGACGGTCGATGCGGAGCCGGGCCCGGAGGGCGTCAGGGATCTGAGCACCGACATCGGGCTGGTGGTGCGCGGCGGATCGTTCACCGAGGGGGACGACAGCATTGAGCACGCCGAACAGCCCGCGCCTGGTTCCGGCGACGGCATCGCCGCGGCCCCGGGTGACGTCTCCTGGGCCGAGATGGTGAGCGGGCGTTCCGAGGGGCCACGTCCACCGCGCCCCGCGCCGCGTCTCCAGATGCGCGGTAAGCAGCTCGACGTCTTCAGCCGTCTCCAGAAGCGGGACGCGGCGGCGGCCGGGCCGGGATCCGCCGGCGATGCGACGAACCGGAGCCCGGAGCCGTCCGACGGCCGGGAGCCCGGACAGGGCGGGGGCCCGATGTCCCAGGAGATGTCCCAGGAAGTGGCTCCGGGGTCGTCCCGGCGGGTGCGGCAGGAGGCGCCCGCGGGGCGTGCGGTGCAGCCGCACGAGGTTCCGGCCACCCCCGATCTGGCCGTGGGATATGCCGAGTCGTATGTGGATTCGTCGGCCGACGTGCTGGACGTGGCCGGTGAGTTCCGGCATGGCGCCGAGGCTCCGGCGACCACACCGATCGCCGAGCTGCCGATCGCCGAGCTGCCGATCGCGGAGCTGCCCGTCGTCGAAGACGCGCTCACCCTCGACGTGGCCCTGCACCGGATCGCCGAGGCCGGGCCGACCGCGGCCGACGTGCTCGAGGAGCTGGTGCGTGACGCCGGCCTGCTGATGGACGCGCCCACCCGGATCGCGACGGTCGTCGGTGACCAGCTGGTGTGGACGGCCGCTTACGGTGACGACGGGCTCGTGCTCGGGTCGCAGGTGCGGCTGGAGCAGACCGCCTGCGGTGCGGCCTGGGGCACGGCGCTGATCCAGCACGTGGCCTCACCGAAGGCCCGGGCGCGGGACGAGGGCGTGCCGTTCGCGGCGAGCTCCGCGGAGCTGACCACCGAGTGCTGCGGCGGGATCGCCGCGGTGCTGGCGGTGCCGTTGCTGCGCGCCGCGCCCGCCGTCAGTGGACGGCACGCGAGCATCACCCGGGAGGTGCTGGCGGTGCTGGCGTTCACCGCCGACCGGCCGGGCTGGTTCACCGACGCCGACATCGAGGCCACGGCCGATCTGGCCGAGGTCGCGGGCGAGCGGATCGCCACCCTGGAGGAGGCGGCGCCCCTGGTCGACGCCGGTGCCGGGGACGGTGCCGTGGCCACGGAGCCGCTTGTCCGGGCCGCCGCAGCGCAGTCGTCGCCGGTGTCCCGTTCCCTCGCCGATCCGGCCGGTGAACCCTTCGACCGCTGGTTCACGCCGAATGTGCCTGCGGTGCCGATCGACCCGGACGACCCGGCGACCTCCGCGGTGTTCGGGGCGCTGGCGGCCGCCGAGCCGATGCTGCCCGCGGGCCCGACCTCGCCGGTCTCTCCGGCGGGCGGGAACGATTTCGACCCGTTCGGTCTGTTCACTCCTCGGCAGCAAGCAGTTTCAAGCATGGACGACGAGGAGCGCACCTCCGCCTTCGACCGCTTCTTCGGGGATGCCGCAGCTGCTGCCGAGTCGGCGGAGACCGTCGGCACTCGGCGCCCGGCCGACCCCTCACCGGATCTGTCCGGCGGGCGGGAGTTCGCCTGGGGCGCCGAGGAATCCCTCGACGAGGCGCTGGGCGCGGACGAGGACGACGACGAGTACGACGCGATCGCTGATCGGCCCGTGGTGGCCGCTCCCGCTGCCGAGGGCGGGCGCCGGGCCCGCCGGGCCCGCGACCGCGCGGCCCGGATGGCGGCGGAAGAGCTTGCCGATCCGGGCGATTCAGGTGAGCCGGTGTGGTCGGAGGCGTCGGAGTCGTCGGCCGAAGGACTGCCCGCTCGGCGTGACGGGACCGCCGGGTCCGGGGCTGAGTCCGGTGACGGTGGTCGTGCCGCGTCGGGAATGCTGTCGGGAGAGTTCACCGGGCTGGACGTCACCGGGCTGGACTTCACCGGTGAAACCGATTCGTTCCATGATCTTTTCGCTGCTGACGGCCCGGTGGAGGGTCGGCGCTGGAACGGGGCCGGCAGCGGGACCGGCAGCGGGACCGGGAACGGCGCCGGGAACGGCGCCGGGAACAGGAACGGCGCCGGGAACAGGAACGGCACCGGCAGGGGAGCCGGTCGCCGGGCCGAGGTCGTCGGTGCGGGCGCGTCGAGCGGGGAGAGCGCGTCGGTCGGGGGGAGCGCGTCGGTCGGGGGGAGCGCGTCGGTCGGGGGGAGCGCGTCGGTCGGGGAGAGCGCGTCGAGCGGGGAGAGTGCGTCGAGCGGGGAGAGTGCGTCGAGCGGGGAGAGTGCGTCGGTCGGTGTGGGCGCGTCAGCCGGGGAGAGTGCGTCGGCGGTCGGGGAGTCGCGGCCGGGTCGGCGGGCCCGGGTGGTCCCGGAGGCCGGTGCGGCGGGTCCGACTCGGCCGGAGCTGCATGCCGACTGGGTCGCCGACGGCGTAAATGCTTCTGAGGCAGCGCGATCTGACCTCGATGGGGGTGCGGCGGAAGCCGCTCGGTGTGATGCTGGCGCGCCGCGTCGGACTGAGGGTGCCGGCCGGGATGGTGTGGGCCTGGATGGTGGCGGCCGGATCGTCGCTGACCGGATCGTCGCTGACCGGATCGTCGCTGACCGGATCGTCGCTGACCGGGGCGGTGCTGACCGGGGCGGTGCTGACTGGGACAGCGCTGGCCGGGACGGTGCGGCGGCTCAGGTGGGTCAGCCTGCCGACGGGGGGCACGCTGCGGGGCTGGGTGATGATACTGACGGGGGCCACGCTTCCGGGCAGGGGCTGGTGGTCGCCCAGGATTCTGCCGAAGTTCTCTCGGGGGAAGAGTTTTTCGCCGAGGAAGAGATCGCGGACAGGGCTGACGGTGCGGGCGACGCTGACAGCGAGAGCAGCGAGAGCAGCGAGAGCAGCGACCCGGGGCAGATCTGGGTGCGGGATCCGATCGTCGACCTGGGCACCGGGGAGTTCGGGCAGGTGCCACTGCGCCGGCCGGGCTCCGACAACATCCGCGCCCGCCTGGCCGAGCTGCGGGAGTCTTCCCGGGCGGCGAGCCGGGCCGACGGGGTCCGGTCCGGGCTCGGGCTGCTCACCCCGCCGGAGGGCGGTGATCTGGTGGAGGGGGAGGGATTTTCGTCGTCCGTTGTTGGTGAGAACCGACGGATGCCGAACCCCCGCGCCCGACGCGACCGCCCGCAGGGTGGGGCCGTGCTGCCGACGTCGATGCCCTCGGCGGACAGTATGGGACTGTGGCAGTGGGACGCCGTGACCAGCACGGTCACCTGGTCCTCGCCGGTGGCCCGGCTGCTCGGGCTGCCGGCCGACACGCAGCTCGACCTCACGACCATCCGCACGGCGCTGGCCGGGGCCGACCGCGGGCGCTTCGACGTCGCGGTGCAGGCCGTCCTGAGCGGGCGGGGGGTGGCGGGGGCGTTGCGCCTGCGCACCCGCGACGGGCACGCCAAGCACGCCTACGCCTGGAGCGAGGTGCGCCGGGACGACGACGGCAACCTGCTCGGGGCCTGGGGCGGAGTCGTCGACATCACCGCCTTCGAGCGCGACGCGGCGTCGCTGCGTTCCGGGCTGGCCGGCCTGCGGGCTGCCCAGGAACTGGCCGGGCTGGCCACCTGGGAATGGCGGCCGGAGACCGAGGAACTCATCTGGTCGGACGAGATGTACCGGCTGGTGGGGGTTTCCGGAGAGACCTTCGAGCCGGACCTGCTGCGCTGGCAGGCCTTCATCCACCCGGACGACCTGGCCCGGGCCCGCCGGGTGGATGCCGACCTGGACCCGGAGTACAGCGACGAGGGATGCGTCGAGACCTTCCGGCTGATCGGGACCGGCGGTGAGATCCGGCACGTGCAGTCGTGGGCCACCCCGGGCCGCGGCCCGGACGGCACGATCACCGCCGTCTACGGCGCCACGATCGACGTGACCCGGCAGGTGAAGGACCGGATCGAGCTGGAGCGGGTGGCCGCCACCGACCCGGTGACCGGCCTCGGCAACCGGGCCGCCTACGAGCGCCGCACACAGATGATGCTGCGGGCCGGCGGCCCGGTGCCGGGAACCGACGAGAATGCCGTCAGCGTGCTGCTTCTCGACCTCGACCGGTTCAAGGTGGTGAACGACAGCCTGGGTCACGAGACCGGCGACCGGCTGCTGATCGAGGTGGCCCGCCGCCTGGTCGCGGTGGTGCCGGACGGCTCGCTGATCGCCCGGATGAGCGGTGACGAGTTCGTGGTGGTCGCCCCGGCCGGCTGGACCCCGGCCCAGGTGGCCGGTCTGGGGCAGGGCGTGCTGGAGGCGCTGCGCGCGCCGTACGTGCTGCCGGAGTCCGGCGAGGTGCTGATCTGCCCGGGCAGTGTGGGTATCGCGAGTAACCTGGGCCGTCCCGGCTCGACCGCGGCCGACCTGCTGCGCGAGGCTGACATCGCCCTGCACCGGGCGAAGGGCACGGGCCGCGACCGGTACGCGGTGTTCGACGAGTCGCTGCGCGAGAGTGTGCGCGAACGCCGCCGGGCCGAGCAGCGGCTGCGGCTGGCGCTGGCCGGCGACGGGCTGATGCTGGAGTACCAGCCGATCATCGACCTGGTCTCGAACCGGATCATCGGGGCGGAGGCCCTGGTGCGGCTGCTCGACCCGGACGGCGGCGAGCACGTGCTCACCCCCGGCCGGTTCCTCGACGTGGCCGAGAAGACCGGCCTGATCGTGGATGTCGACACCTGGGTGATCGACACGGTGATCGACCAGCTGCGGGCCTGGTCGCAGAACGCCGGGCAACTGCGCGCGGCCGACGCCCGGATCGGCGACCAGTCCGGCCGGGGCCAGGTGCAGACGCCGTGGCTGTCGATCAATCTCTCGGCCCGTTCCACCGAGCACCCGGGACTGGCGTTCCACCTGATCGACGCCGTGCGCCGGGGCGACTTCGGGCCGGAGAAGCTGAAGGTCGAGCTCACCGAGGAGGCCTTCGTCAATGCCGACCCGGCGGTGGACGGCGCTCTGCGGCAGCTGATCTCGGCCGGTATCGGGGTCGGCATCGACGACTTCGGGTCCGGGCACTCGGCCCTGACCAGTCTCCAGAGCTACAGCTTCGACTTCATGAAGATCGACCACTCGTTCGTGGCGCCGGTGGGCGAGGACTCCCGGGCCGACGCGGTGGTGACGGCGATCGTCGACCTGGCGCACGCGCACGGGATGCGGGTGATCGCCGAGGGGGTCGAATCCGGCCGTCAGGCACGGCGTCTGCGCGAGATCGGCTGCGACTACGCCCAGGGCTACCACTTCGGCAGGCCGGGGGAGGCCACGCGCATCATCCGCGGATAACCTCATCACCCTGCGCCACGGGGGCGCTCCGCATACCCTGTTCACCTGGGCAATTGAGGAGCAGCCGGACGGGTGACGTAGCCGCGGGGAGGGATCGGGCACGGTGTCGTGGTCGGCCTGGTTGGTCTGCGCTCTGGTGGCCGGTGGTATCGGCTACCTGTCGCTGGCCGGTTTCGTCTGGGCCAACCGCCAGGGCATCGGCAGCCGGCCGCTGGTGGTCATGCTGCTCGCCGTCAAGGTCTGGTCGGTCTGCTACGCCCTCGAACTGAGCAGCACGTCGGTGCAGGTGGCGCAGTGGTGGTCGGCGCTGAAATACCTCGGCATCGTGGCTCTGCCGCCCGCGCTGTGGAGTTTCGTGTTCGCCTACACCGGGCGCGGGCGGATGACCAGACGCGCCGTCGGGCTGCTGCTGATCCATCCGGCGCTGGTGATGACCCTCCTGCTGGTGCCTCTGACCCGGCCGCTGATCCAGGACTACGACCACACCTCGCCGGTGCTGAACGCGCAGGTCCCGGCCGCCGGGCCGCTGTTCTGGCCGCACGCCGCCTACGTGTACGTGCTGATGCTCGGCGCCGACTTCGTGCTGATGGCCCGGCTGGCCAAGATCGCGCCGCCGTACCGCCGCCAGGGCGCCCTGCTGATCGCCGCGTCGCTGCTGCCGTGCTTCGGCAACCTGCTGTTCAACGCCGAGGTGCTGCCGGCCGGCACGGTCGACCCCACGCCGTTCCTGTTCGGCATCACCGCCGTCGTGCTGGTCTGGGGCTTCTTCCGGCTGCGTCTGCTCGACCTGACGCCGGTGGCCCGGGGCATCGTGATCGAGCAGATGGCCGACGGGGTGCTGGTGCTCGACGTGTACGGCCGGGTGGTCGACGTGAACGCCGCGGCCGCCGCGATCATCAGCTTCCCGCGCCGCGCCATGATCGGGCGCTACGTGGTCGACGTGGTGCCCGGCCTGGCGTCGGTGCTGGAGAAGGCGGACGTCAACGCGGTCACCGAGACCGTGGAGGACGAGGTGCTGATCTACCCGCTGCCCCCGGCCGACGCCGCCGACGAGGTGCTCACCGGGTTCTGGGGCGGTTTGTTCATCCGCCCCGAGCTGGACAAACGCGTCCCGGCCGACCGGGGCACCGGCTCCCGGACGGTCACCGGAACGACCGACCGGACGTCCGGCGTCCGTGAGATCGACCTCCGCACGGACCCTTCCGGGCTCCCGGGACCCACCGGCCAGGACCGGTCCCGGGAGCGCACCGGAGAACAGGTCGTGCTCGGCCCGCCACGCGACGTGGCCACCTCGATGACCTGGGTGACCGACCCGGTCGGCCGGCAGATCGCCCGGCTGGTGGTGCTGCGCGACGTGACCGAGCGCAACCGCACCGAGCGCAAGCTGCGGGAGCTGCTGAACGAGCAGACCCGGCTGTCCGAGACGCTGCGGCAGAGCCTGCGCCCGGCCTCGCTGCCGCAGCTGCCCGGCCTGCGGTTCGCCGCCCGGTCGGTGCCCTCGGCCCGGGGCGAGGGGGTCGGCGGCGACTTCTACGACGTGCACCCGGCCGGGAACGGCGAGTCCGCGTTCGTGCTCGGCGACGTGTCCGGCAAGGGGGTGCACGCGGCCGTCGTCACCTCGATGGCGCGCTACACCGTGCGCACGCTGAGCGCCCAGGGCTGGACCCCGAGCGAGGTGCTGCGGCAGCTCAACCGGGCTCTCCAGACCCCCGACGACCTGGAGCGTTTCTGCACCGTGGTCTACGGGCTGGTGGGTGACACCGGAACCGGGGACGGCGCGGGGGTGCGGGTGACGATCAGCCTGGGTGGCCATCCGCCGCCGTTGCTGCGCCGCCACCACGACGGATCGGTGCACGCCGTCGGCCGCACCGGCACCGCCCTCGGTCTGCTGCCCGGGGTGGACGTGCACGAGGTGGTCGTGGAACTGGCGGCCGGGGACGTGTTGCTGGCCTACACCGACGGCGTCACCGAGGCCCGGGTGGGCGAGGAGCAGTTCGGGGAGAAGCGCCTGGCCGAGGTGCTGGCGGCGGTGCCGCGGGCCACGGGTTCGGGCTGGCCGTCGGCGAACTGGCGGCGGGACCACCCGGAGTACGAGCGCGACCCGTGGACCGAGCACGAGCAGGCCGAGCCCGGCCCGCATCCGGCCACCCAGCTGGCCGACACGGTGGCCGACTCGGTGCTGGCGGCGGTGCGGGCCTTCGCCCCGGAACGGGACGACGTGGCGTTGCTGGTGCTGACGGCGACCTGAACCGCCGGTTCGTCAGTGGCGGGTGATCGGGTTGGGCTGGGTCACGGCGTCCGGCGGGATGCCGCCGGCGGTGGCCGGTAGCTGCCCGGGATGCGGTTCCACCGGCCAGATGTCGTCGGGCTCCTCGACGTCTTCGGGTTCGTAGAGGTCCTCGGGCGGCTCGGCGGGCAGGCGCACGGAGAAGCAGGTGCGGCCCGGCCGGCTGGTCACGCTGACCTGGCCGGCGTGGGCCGCCACGACCGCGGACACGATGGACAGACCCAGGCCGGTGCTGCCGGCCGTGCGGGAGCGCGAGTTGTCGCCGCGAGCGAACCGGCCGAACACCTCCGGCAACAGGTCGGGGGCGATGCCCGGGCCGTTGTCGGTGACCGTGAGCAGGGCCTCGGGGGTTCCGTTCTCGCTGCTGGACAGCCGCAGCGCGGCCTCCACCACGGTGCCGGGCGGGGTGTGCACGCGGGCGTTGGCCAGCAGGTTCACCAGCACCTGGTGCAGCTGCGGCTCGTCACCGATCACCACCACGGGCACCTCGGGCAGGTTCAGCTGCCAGCGGTGGGTGGGCCCGGCGGCGTGGGCGTCGCTGATCGTGTTGACCAGGGTGTGGGTCAGGTCCACGGGCTCGTGCGCGACCGGTCGTCCGTCGTCCAGGCGCGCCAGCAGCAGCAGCTCCTCGACCAGGCCGGACATCCGGATCGCCTCGGACTCGACCCGGCTCAGGGCGTGGGCGACCTCCGGCGGAACCTGTTGCCCGGTGCGGCGGGTCAGCTCGGCGTAGCCGCGGATCGAGGCCAGGGGGGTGCGCAGCTCGTGGCTGGCGTCGGCGATGAACCGGCGCATCCGGGCCTCGCTGGCGTTGCGCACCTGGAGGGCACTGTCGACGTGCCCGAGCAGGGTGTTCAGGGCGGCGCCCACCTGCCCGACCTCGGTGGCCGGGTCGGTGTCCTGCTCGGGAACCCGGACCGGTAGTGAGGTCTTGCCCTCGTGCAGGGGCAGGGCGGTGACGCCGGAGGCCACCTGGGCCACCCGGTTCAGCGGGCGCAGGGTGCGCCGCACGATCAGGCCGCCGAGTACGGCGACGGCGAGCAGCCCCGCCACGCTGACCGAGGTGACCACGCCGGACAGCCGCCAGACCGCGGCCTGCACGGAGTTCAGCGGCAGACCGGTGACCAGGGTGACCTGCTCGCCGTCCTGCTGCACCACCTGGGCGATCACCCGGTACTTGCCGAGGTCTCCGCCGAGGTCGACGGTGTGCGGTTCACGGTCGGCCGGGATCTGGGTGACCAGCGTCTTCTGCTCGGCGGTCAGCTCGGTGACCTTGCCGCTGGCCCCGAGCACGCCGGCGCCGTCGGCGGCGATCGAGCCGTCTGCCTGGATCTTGGCGCCGAGCGTGTTCTCCCCCTGGCCCGGGGCACTCAGGAAGCCCGGGCCGGGGAAGTTGTCGTTGCGGTTGGACGTCTCGTTCGGTGGCCGGTCGGCGAACTCCCGCGACCGGCGCACCGCCGAGGTCAGCTGGCCGTCCAGCCGCTCCTGGAGGAACACCTGGAGCGAGAGCACGCTGACCAGTCCGATGACGATGCTGACCACCGCGGTCAGCCCGATCGACAGCAGCACCAGGCGCCGGCGCAAGGTGGTGCGCCCCGTCCGCCGGCGAAGCCCTCGTGACCGCGAGGGTTTCGCCGCGCCGGCCCTCCTGGAGCGGCGGCTGCCGATGTCCGTCATCCCGGTGGGATCGGATCAGGCGGCCGCGGGTTTGAGCACGTAGCCCGCACCGCGCACCGTGTGGATCATCGGGGTGCGGCCCGCGTCGATCTTCTTGCGCAGGTACGAGATGTACAGCTCGACCACGTTCGCCTGCCCGCCGAAGTCGTAATTCCACACCCGGTCGAGGATCTGGGCCTTGCTGAGCACCCGGCGCGGATTCCGCATCAGGTAGCGCAGCAGCTCGAACTCGGTGGCGGTCAGTTTCACCGCCACGCCGTCGCGGGTGACCTCGTGGCTGTCCTCGTCGAGCATCAGGTCGCCCACGGTCAGCTGGGCGTCCGGCGGCTGGGCGGCCAGGCTGGTGCGGCGGATCAGCCCGCGCAGCCGGGCCACGACCTCTTCGAGGCTGAACGGTTTGGTCACGTAGTCGTCGCCACCGGCGGTGATGCCGGCGATCCGGTCCTCCACCGAGTCCCGGGCGGTCAGGAAGAGCACCGGGATGTCCCGGTCGTCCTCCCGCAGCCGGCGCAGCACGTCGAGGCCGTCGATGTCGGGCAGCATGACATCGAGAACGACTGCGTCGGGGCGCCAGTCGCGGGCCTCCTTGACGGCGGTGTTGCCGTCGGGGGCGGAGTGGACCTGCCAGCCCTCGTAACGGAGAGCCATGGTGAGCAGGTCGGTCAGGGTGCGTTCATCGTCCACCACCAGCACGCGAACGGGCGCGCCGTTGGGATGGCGTAGGGGGGCGGTCGTCACAGGAAACAACTTGCTCAGCAAAGCTGAACGACAGCCCGGTCGAATCTGTGAAAACCCTGTGAGTGAACCCCGTCTTGAGGTGTATGTCCAGCTCAGGACGGATATCCCGATCCCCTTAGGTGATTCATAGCTTTGCCACAGCCCGCTGGCAGCGGGTTCCGCGACTGTGTGGCGTCCGCTGAAGCGGTGTGTCCTTTTTGAAGGAGATCGAGCGTGAATCTGCCTGTCGTGCAGACCATCAGGACGGCAATGCGGTGAGCGACGTCACCTCACCGGCGCCGAGGAAGCGGATGTCGTCGCTCCTGCGTCATCACTGGCTGAATCTCGGCCTGCTCGTCATTCTGGTCGCGGTCGTGGTGATCGCGTACCTCACCGTCGGATCCTCCGACACCAGCACGGCTTCCGCCAGCCGGACCGCCACCGTCAGTACGGGTAACGTCACCTCGACGGTCAGTGGTTCCGGCAACCTGGCGAGCTCGCGCAGCTCCTCCCTCTCCTTCGGGGCCTCCGGCACGGTGACCGCGGTGAAGGTGAAGGTCGGCGACAAGGTCAAGAAGAACCAGATCCTCGCCACCATCGACACCGCCTCGGCACAGCGGGAACTCGCCTCCGCCAAGGCCTCGCTGGCCTCGGCCCAGGCCTCCTACGACGACCTCACCGAGGGACAGACGAGCGCCGAGAAGGAGGTCGACTCGCTGGCCCTGGAGAGCGCGCAGGCCAGTGTCGACTCCGCCAAGGACGCGGTCACCGAGGCGCTGAAGCAGGTGAAGGCCGACAAGGCCGACGGCGCCGACGCGGCCACGCTGAAGAAGGACCGCGAGGCGGTCACCTCGGCCCGCTCGCAGCTCACCTCGGCCAAGTCGCAGCTGGCCGAGAAGAAGGTGTCGGTGCAGCAGAACCAGGAAGGCGCCTCCGACGCGGAGATCGCCGAGGCCGAGGTGAACATCGCCTCGGCGAAGGTGAGCGTGCAGGACGCGCAGGACGCGCTGGACGCCACCAAGCTGCGGGCACCGTTCGCCGGCACCGTGCTCACCGTCGGCGGTGAGGTCGGCGACAGCGTGAGCTCGGGGTCCTCCTCGTCCAGCTCCTCGTCGTCGTCCTCGTCCGGGGCGTCCTCGGGCTCCACGGAGAGCAGCGACACCAGCTCCTCGTCGTCCTCCAGTTCCAGCGCCTTCATCACGATGGCCAGCACCAGCAAGATGTCGGTGACCGCGAGCATCGCCGAGGCCGACATCGGCTCGGTGGAGACCGGCCAGGAGGCCGAGATCACCCTCTCGGCCAGCGACGAGACGATGACCGGCACGGTCAGCGAGATCTCGCCGGAGGGCACCACCTCCAGCAACGTGGTGCAGTACGAGGTGACGATCACGGTCACCGACCCGGTCGACTCGGCCCGCCTGGGCGCCTCGGTGAGCGTGGTGATCACCACCGGATCCGCCGAGAACGTGCTCGTGCTCCAGACTTCCGCGATCACCACGACCGGTGACACCAGCACCGTCAGCCTGCTGAAGAACGGCGTGGCCACCACCACCGAGGTGGAGACCGGCCTGGAGGGCAGCAGCACCACCGAGATCAAGAGCGGCCTGTCGGCCGGCGACGAGGTGCAGATCCCGACCACCACGACCGACTCGGACTCCAGCTCCAGCAACGGGGTTCCGGGCATGGGCGGCGGCGGTGGCGGCTTCGGCGGTGGCGGCGGGATGGGTGGTGGCCCGCAGTGACGGCCACCGCGGCCGATCCGGCGGCGGGCGTTCCCGCCGCCGTGCGCCCGGTCATCGAGGTGCGGTCGCTGCGCAAGACCTACGGCCTGGGCGACACCGAGGTGCACGCCCTGGACGGGGTCGACCTGGTCGTCGAGAAGGGCGACTACGTGGCCATCATGGGAGCCTCCGGCTCCGGCAAGTCCACGCTGATGAACATCATCGGCTGCCTGGACATCCCCTCCACCGGCCGCTATCTGCTCGACGGCGTGGACACCCGGCGGCTCGACGAGCGGCAGCAGGCGCTGGTGCGTAACCGCAAGATCGGCTTCATCTTCCAGTCGTTCAACCTGATCGCCCGCACCACCGCGCAGGCCAACGTCGAGCTGCCGATGGCCTACGGCGGGGTGAAGGCCGCGGCCCGGCGCGAAAGGGCCCGGGCCGCACTGGAACGCGTGGGGCTCGGTGACCGGGTGGACCACATCCCGTCGCAACTGTCCGGCGGTCAGCAGCAGCGGGTGGCGGTGGCCCGGGCCATCGTGACCAACCCGGTGCTGCTGCTCGCCGACGAGCCGACCGGCGCCCTCGACAGCAAGAGCACGGCCGACATCCTCGACCTGTTCGACGATCTCAGCATGGCCGGGCGCACCCTCGTGGTGATCACCCACGAGGACGAGGTGGCGGCCCGGGCGAAGCGGGTGATCCGGCTGAAGGACGGCCGGGTCATCATGGACGAACGGGTCACCGGCATCAGCCAGCCGCCTCCCGGGGTGGCCCGATGAGCCGGTTCGCCGAGGCCGCGAGGTTCGCCGTGCGCGGTGTCCTGGGCAACAAGATGCGTTCCGCGCTGACCACTCTCGGCATTCTCATCGGTGTCGCGGCGGTCATCATCCTGGTCTCGGTGGGTACCGGCTCGTCGGCCGCGGTGTCCGAGTCGATCTCGTCGCTGGGCAGCAACACGCTGACCGTGACCAGCAGCCAGGGCGGCACCGGCGGCCGGGGTGGCGGCGGTGGCGGCGGTGGTTTCCCGGGCGGTGGGGGCGGCGGCAACTCCTCCGTCGACTCCGGCACCCAGACCCGGCTGGCCGAGCTCACCGTCGACGACGCCGGTTCGCTGATCGACGACGAGCTGGCGCCGGACGTGAAGGCCGTGGCCCCCACGGTCAGCGCCAGTTCGGTGACGGCGACCTACACCGGCGCCAGCCACGACGTCACCACCTTCACCGGCACCACGCCGAGCTACCTCGGCATCAACGACTGGACGGTGGCGCAGGGCTCGGCGTTCAGCGACGCCGACTACACCGAGCGCAACCGGGTGGCCCTGGTCGGCGTCAGCGTGGCCGAGGACCTGGCCGGCGGTGACGGCAGCGACATCCTCGACCAGACGGTGCAGTTCAACGGCGTCGAGTACAGCGTGGTCGGGATCCTGGCGGAGAAGGGCACGAGCGGGAACACCGATCAGGACGACGTGGTGATCGCGCCGCTGACGGCCGTGCAGGACACCCTGACCGGTTATGGCTCGGTGGACTCGATCACCGTGCAGGCCACCTCGGCCGAGACGGTGGACGCGGCGCAGTCGGAGGTGGAGGACATCCTCAACTCCCGGCACAAGACCACCTCGGACGACGCCGATTTCAGCGTCTCCAACGCCTCGTCGTTCCTGGAGGCCGCGACCAGCACCACCGACACGCTGACCGTGCTGCTGGCGGCCGTGGCCGCGATCTCGCTGCTGGTCGGCGGAATCGGGGTCATGAACATCATGTTGGTCACGGTCACCGAGCGGACCCGGGAGATCGGCATCCGCAAGGCGATCGGCGCGCAGAAGTTCGACATCGTCAGCCAGTTCCTGATCGAGGCCGTGCTGCTGTCGGTGTTCGGCGGCCTGATGGGCGTGCTGATCGGCGTGGTGGGCAGCCAGTTCACGATCGTCGGGGTGGAGCCGGTGATCGCGCCGTACTCGGTCGTGCTGTCGTTCGGGGTCTCCGTGCTCATCGGCCTGTTCTTCGGCCTCTACCCGGCGAACCGGGCCGCCTCGCTGCGCCCGATCGACGCCCTCCGATACGAATGAACCGCCGTTCTCAGGCGCAGCCAGCGCGCAAGGAGCCGATCATCGTGAACTCCAGTCGTACCGCCGATTCCACGGCACCGGCCGGTCTGGACCGGACCGCCGTCCAGCCGCCCGTGGGGCAGGC
Source organism: Kineosporia corallincola (assembly GCF_018499875.1). Classification (GTDB taxonomy): domain Bacteria; phylum Actinomycetota; class Actinomycetes; order Actinomycetales; family Kineosporiaceae; genus Kineosporia; species Kineosporia corallincola. Next base: position 34,526 of record NZ_JAHBAY010000015.1, read on the forward strand.
GCCGGGGCATCCGGGGCAGTGGGCCGCGGCCGCGCCGGTGCAGCCCGTCGACGACGATCTCGACCTGCTCGCCGAAAGTGGCCGCAAGGTGGGAAAGGTCACCCTCGCGCTGGCCGCGGCGGTGCTCGTCGGCGTCGCGTTCATCGGCGGCGTGGTGGTGCAGAAGCAGTGGGGAAGCTCGAACAGCGGCTCTCCGGGCGGGATGTCGGCCATGGGTGGTGGATCCGCGGAGGGCATGGGTGGCTCCGGCGGATTCCCCGGTGGTGCAGGGGTGTACGGGGCTTCCGGGATGAATTCCGGTGGCCGGGGCCGAGATTCCTCATCTGAATCACAGGATTCGGGTACAGGATCTGCGTCCGGTGGATCCAGCACGCCGGTGGTCGTGGGGACGGTGACCAAGGTGTCCGGTCGCACTCTGACGGTGAAGAACTTCGCCGGCACGTCGGTCACCGTGAAGGTGCCCGCGGGGACGACGATCACGGACTCCTCGGACGGCGCGCTCGACGGTCTGGCCAAGGGCGCCTCGGTGTCGGTGGCCGGTACCACGGCGGACGACGGAACCGTCACCGCCACCGCCGTCACGGTGAGCTGATCCCCGGATTCGTTCTCGGACAACGGAAGAAGGAGCAACACCTGATGGCTCTCAAGCGCACGCCGCCGACCCGGCCGCTGACCGTGGTGGCGATCGCCCCGTTCGTCGCGCTGGCCCTGGCCGCCTGTGGGGGCGGCTCGTCGGACGAGGCGTCGTCGGCCACCGCCGAGGCCACCGCCACCGCCGGGGGTGGTCCGGGCGGCGGTGACAACGGCCAGATGCAGGAGATCCAGGAGTGCCTGACGGCGGCCGGGATCGAGGTGTCCACCCCGACCGGCACCGCCTCGATGCCGAGCGGCACGCCCTCCGGCACGCCGAGCGCGATGCCGACGGACATGCCCAGCGCCGGTGCCTCGGGCGCCCCGGGCGGTGGTGGCGGCGCCGGTGGCGGCATGGGCGAGATCCTCCAGGACGAGGACGCCCAGGCCGCGCTGGAGGCCTGTGGCATCACGGTGCCGACCGGCCAGCCGACGGCCTCGGCCACTGCTTCGGCCGGCTAGACCCCGCCTGCTCCGACGAAAAGGGGCGAACCGTGCGAATGCGTGCACGGTTCGCCCCTTTTCGTGAGCTCAGGCCCGGGTGTCGAACAGCAGGCCGTCCTGGAGCACCGAGGCCAGGGCGTTCTTGCTCACGCCGGAGTTCTCGATCAGCTGGGCCAGGCTGGTGCCGGTCTGGAGCTGTTCGAGCAGGCTGTCCGAGTCGGTGCCGAGCAGGTCGCTCAGTGTGTCCAGGGTGTTCTGCTGGTCGTCGGTCAGGGTGCCGCTGAGCAGGCCGGTCGTGGTGCTGTTGCCGGTCGAGGAGAACGGTGGCGGGGGCGGCGGCTTCTCCAGGCCGGTCTGGTCGAGCAGCGTGTTCACCGCGCTGTCGACCTCGTCGGCCGACACCGTGCTGTCGGAGGGCAGCGCCCCCTTGATCGCCTCGGTCAGGTCGTCGCGGGAGACGCCCTGGGCCTCGGCGATCTCGGCCAGGCTCTTGCCCGACCGGAGCCGGTCGGAAAGCTCGGACTTGCTCAGGTTGAGGGCCTGCGCGGCGACGCCGAGCACCCCGCCGTCGTCGTCCTGCCGGCGTTCCTGCCGCTGACTGACCACGTACCGGGTCGCCTGGGTCGTGGAGGACCCGCTGATCGAGCTGATGGACATGTGGTCGGCGCTCCTTCCGTGGTCCGGCTCTCGGCCACATCCGGGTAGTCGTCCGCGGACGCCCGGATTTCAGGAATTACTCACGGCTCACAGCGCCTTCACATCATCCGCGGGTGATTTACCCGGGGGCGCCGACCCGTCCCCACGGAGTAGAGTTCTAGATCGCACGTAACATGCTGGAAGCATTGGCCCGATTCCGAGCTGATAACGAGCTGATAAGGAGCGGTGCATCCGTGTCCCTCGAACGACCTCAGGCTCCTGACCCGTACGAGCTGCTTCCCCCGGTCCCGTCCTTCACCGTGACCAGTTCCGACCTGCGGCACGGCTCTCGTCTCGACGACCTGTTCGCCTCCGGCCAGACCTCGCCGCAGCTGTCCTGGTCCGGTGCTCCCGAGGGCACCAAGTCGTTCGCGGTCACCTGTTTCGACCCGGACGCCCCCACCCCCAGCGGGTTCTGGCACTGGCTGGTGCTCGATCTGCCGGCCACGGTGACCGGGCTGCCGCAGGGGGCCGGTGCCGAGGGGGCGACCCTGCCCGGCGGGGCATTCACGACCCGTAACGACATGGGTACGCTGGCCTACACCGGGGCCGCACCGCCGGCGGGGGACATGGATCACCGCTACTACTTCGTCGTCCATGCTCTCGATGTCGAGACGCTGGGCGTGGACGCCGCCGCCACCGGAGCGTTCGTCTCCTTCAACCTGGTCTTCCACACGCTGGCCAGAGCCCAGATCGTGCCCACCTACAGCTTGTGAGCGTGACAGCAGTGAGCATCAAGACCCTTCCCGCCGCCGGTATCCGCGTCCTGCTGGTGGAGAACATCCACCCGGACGCCGTCGCCTCGTTCGAGGCGGTCGGTGCCGAGGTCGTCTCGATCGAGCGGGCCCTGGACGAGGACGAGCTGATCGAGCAGGCCGCGGGTGTGCACCTGCTGGGCATCCGCTCCAAGACCAACGTCACCGACCGGGTGCTGGCCGAGCTGCCCGACCTGCTGGCGATCGGCGCGTTCTGCATCGGCACCAACCAGATCGACGTGGCCGCGGCCCAGGGCCGGGGCGTGGCCGTGTTCAACGCGCCGTTCTCCAACACCCGCAGCGTGGTCGAGCTGGCGCTGGCCGAGATCATCGCGATGACCCGGCGGCTGACCGAGAAAGACCGTGGCATGCACGCCGGGGTCTGGGACAAGTCGGCCACCGGCCTGCACGAGGTGCGCGGTCGCAAGCTCGGCATCGTCGGCTACGGCAACATCGGTACCCAGCTGTCGGTGCTCGCCGAGAACCTGGGCATGGAGGTGCTGTTCTTCGACACCGCCGACCGGTTGCCGCTGGGCAACGCCAAGCCGCTGCCCACGCTGGAGAGCCTGCTCAGCCAGGTCGACGTGGTCACGCTGCACGTCGACGGCCGCAAGGGCAACCAGGACTTCTTCGGCGACGAGCAGTTCGCCCTGATGAAGCCGGGCGCGCTGTTCCTCAACCTGTCGCGCGGTTTCGTGGTCGACCAGGAGGCGCTGCGCCGCCGCCTGGAGTCGGGGCACCTGTCCGGCGCCGCGATCGACGTGTTCCCGGAGGAGCCGAAGGGCCGCGGCGACACGTTCGTCTCGCCGCTCCAGGGCATGCCGAACGTCATCCTCACCCCGCACATCGGGGGCTCCACCGAGGAGGCGCAGCAAGACATCGGCCGGTTCGTCGCGGGCAAGCTGCGCGACTACACGCTGCACGGCAGCACGTCGCTCAGCATCAACTTCCCGCAGCTGGCCACCCCGGAGCACGAGGCCACCCGCCTGGTGCACATCCACCGCAACACGCCGGGCGTGCTGGCCGCGATCAACGGCGTGCTGGCCGAGGAGAAGGTCAACATCGACGGCCAGGCCCTGGGCACCCGCGGTGACGTCGGCTACGTGATCACCGACATCACCGCCCGGCCCACCGAGCAGGTGGTGGAGGCCCTGAAGCGGCTGCCCGACACGATCCGGGTGCGCGAGCTCAAACTCGGCTAGACCGTGCCGGTCTCGTGCCGGTTCCTGGTGTCCCGCGAGCGGGCTCAGCGTTTGCCGCGGGCCGCCAGGAACCGGTCGTTGCCCTCCCGCACGTCCACGACCGGCTCGGGATAGTCCAGTTTTCTGCGGACGTCGGGGTCGAGTTTCCAGGGCGTGTGCACCTGCGACCCGGCCACCCCGGAGAGCTCGGGCAGGTAGCGGCGCACGTAGTCGCCGTTCGGGTCGTACCGCTCGGCCTGCGAGTTCACGCTGAGGATCCGGTTGAACCGGGAGTCGGTGCCGGTACCGGCCACCCACTGCCAGTTCATCGTGTTGTTGGCGGTGTCACCGTCGATCAGGTGGTCGACGAAGAACTGTGCGCCCCAGCGCCAGTCCAGGTAGAGCGTCTTGCACAGGAAGTGGCCGACCACCAGGCGCCCGCGGTTGTGCATCCACCCCTCGTCCACCAGCTGACGCATGCAGGCGTCCACCAGGGGCCACCCCGTGCGTCCCTGCTTCCAGGCCGTGAACTCCCGCTCGGCGTCCTTACCGGTGCGCCAGCGGTCGTGCCGGGTGCGCAGGTCGACCCGTGTGGAGCGGGGATTGGCCGCGAGCACCTGGGCGTGGAAGTCGCGCCAGGCCATCTGCCGGGTGAAGGCGGGCGCCACGTCCCAGGCCCGGGTCACCACCTCCAGGGGCGACAGGCAGCCGAAGTGCAGGTAGGGCGAGATCCGGCTGGTGCGGTCGCCGGCCAGGTCGTCGTGGTCGTCGGCGTAACCCTCGGCCCGCTGGTCGAGCCAGGCCCTGAACAGCTTCCGGCCCGCGGTCTCGCCGCCGGCGGACATGTTCGGCGCGGTGTCGCCCTTGCTGATCTGCGCCGCGGTCGGCACCGTGCCGGCCCTCAGCCCCGACGGCACGGTGAGCTTGCGCGGCGCCGCCAGCGGGGCGCGCCGGGACTCCTTCTCCCACTTGCGGTGGTACGGCGAGAACACCGACATGTGGGTCTTGCCGGTCGCGGTGATCTGCCCGGGCGGCACCACGAACAGCGAGTCGTCGTGCACGTGCAGCTCGCAGTCGAGTGGATCCAGGGCCTCGCGCAGCCGGTCCTCACGGCGGTGCGAGAAGCCGCTCGCGTCACCGGCCAGGTGCACGGCCCGGGCCCCGGTCTCGCGCACCACCGAGGCCACCTCCCCGGCGACCTCACCACGCCGCACCACCAGCCCGGCGCCCCGCTTCGTCAGTGCGGCGTCCAGATCGGCCAGGCTCTCGGCGAGGAATCGGGCGCGGTTGGGCCGGTTGTAGTCGCCGTCCAGAATTTTCGGGTCGAGCACGAACAACGGAACCACCGGGCCGGCGCCGGCCGCCGCGTGCAGGGCCGGGTTGTCGTGGACCCGCAGATCACGGGTGAACAGGACGATGGACGGCGGGGACTGATCGCTCACAGCGCTTTTCTACCCCGCGCCGACGTGACACGCCTCTCAGCACGCGAGCGTGACCTGCGCTTTTCCGCGCGCACGGCGCGTTCGAGGGATTGTCGAGACGCACGTGGCGAGAGTGCTGGATACCGTCGTCGAACGCCCGCGATCCCGTGACGACGATGCCGGGGCGGGATCTTCCCACCTGCCTGACGAGACCATCTGACGCTGCAACACCTGACCCGACCCGGGCGGCCGCCCCTGCGCGGCCGGCAACAAGGGGGGACGGAAAGGAGATACGTGGACCTCGATTTCTGGACGCGGCTGCTGATCGTCGCCGCGGTCACCGTCGCCGCCGGCCTGATCGCCTGGAGCCTGACCTGGCTCGCCGTGCGGATCGGCCGGCGGCACGACTCCGGCGGCATGATCGCCATCCACCGGCTGTGCCGCCATCCGTTCGTGCTCACCGTCGCGGCCATCGCGCTGGAAGTGACCTTGCAGGCCATCCCCGGCATCGGTGGTGGCTGGACGAGGGCGGCGGGGATCGCGGTGATCCTCTCGGCCTGCTGGCTGATCGTGCGGTCGCTGCTGGTCGGCGAGGAGATCCTGTTCTGGCGGCTGCGCATGGACGTGGCGCAGAACCGCCGGATCCGCCGCCTCCGCACCCAGATCACGCTGGTGCGGCGGGTACTCGGCGTCGTGGTGGTGCTGGTCGGGGTAGCCGCGGTACTGATGTCGATCCCGCAGATGCGCACGTTCGGGGCCTCGCTGCTGGCCTCCGCCGGGATCGCCGGCATCCTCGCCGGTCTGGCCGCGCAGACCACGCTGGGCAACATGTTCGCCGGGCTCCAGCTGGCCTTCACCGACGCCGTCCGCATCGACGACGTGGTGGTGATCGAGGACGAGTGGGGCTGGATCGAGGAGATCACCCTGACCTACGTGGTGGTGCACCTCTGGGACGAACGCCGGCTGGTGCTGCCGACCAGCTGGTTCACCACCAACCCGTTCCAGAACTGGACCCGCAACGAGGCCCGGGTGCTGGGCTCGGTGATCCTGCACCTGGACTACGCCACCCCGCTGCCCGAGCTGCGGCACTACGCGCAGGCCGTGATCGAGGGCTCGTCGCTGTGGGACCGCCAGGCCTGGGTGCTCCAGGTCGCCGACACCACCGAAACCACCATGGTGGTGCGGGTTCTCGCGTCGGCGCAGGACGGCCCGACCGCCTGGGACCTGCGCTGCGACATCCGCGAGGCGCTGCTCACCTGGCTCCAGAAGAACCACCCGCAGTCGCTGCCGGTGCAGCGCAACATCGGTGGCGGCCACCGCCCCGACCAGAAGCGTTACCGCGACGGCGTGGTCACCGCCGAGGAGGCCGGGCTGGACGGTCAGCCGGCCGTGGACCGCACCGACGGTCTGGACCGGCGCCGGATCCGGCACGAGAAGCCGGTGATGCCGGACCCGGAGACCGCCCACCTCGATCTCCAGACGCCGGACCACTCGGACGAGGACGGCGAGGACCGCGCGGACGAGCGGGTGCCGCTGGGCGAGGCCACGTTCAGCGGGCCGGAGGACACGCCGCCGGCCGAGACCGTGGGCCCGGACGGCTCACTCGCCGGAGTGCCGGCCGCGCGCCCGGAGCGCGATCGGGCGCAGGTAGGGCAGTAACAGCAGGCCCGCCGCCCCGGCCAGGCCGGACCCGGCGATCACGGTGGACGGTGCCAGCCACTGCGCCGCCGCCCCGGCCAGCAGGATGGCCAGGCTCTGCCCTCCGTAGAGGCCGGCGATCGCGATGCCGAACGCCCGGGTGCGCACCTCGGCCGGCACGTGCGAGGCGAACTGCGTGTTGGCCACCACCTGGAACGCCTGGCCGAGCCCGCAGAGCACGAACAGGGCCAGGCTCACCACCAGGTTCGGGCGCAGGGCGATCACCAGCAGGGGGACCGTGCCGATCAGGGCCAGCGGGTACATGATCCGGGCGGCGGTGCCGGGGGCGGCGAACCGGCCGATGGCCAGTCCGCCCACCACGCTCCCGGCCGCCGCGGCGGCCATGATCAGCCCGACCGCGCTGGAGTCGTGGCCGAGCTCGGCGGCGTAGGCGGTGGCGATGGCCTCCGGCACGATCGCGTAGGCGGCGCCGACGATCCCGAGCATCAGGGGGAACCAGATCTGCGCGTCGCCGCGCACCACCCCGAAGCCGGCCACCATGTCCCGCCAGATCGAAGTGCTGGTGGACGACGCGAGCCCGCCCTCCCCCTGCCCCCCGGTCCCGGTGACCTGGCGGGTGCGCCGCCGCAGGCCCCCGGCCAGGACGGAGCGGGCTCGCCCGCTCCGGGATCGGCGGCGGGTGGCCGGTGTGGTGGCCGGTGTGGTTGTCGTTGTGGTGGTTCTCGTTGTGGTGGGGCCTGGTTCGTCGCCGGGGTGACGGGAACCGTTCGGACGCTCGTCGTCACCGCGCCCCCGCGGCTCCGGGACCCGGCTGGTCACGCCCTTGCGGGGGCGGTCCTGGGCGGGGCGGGCGCGGTCCCTGGCCGGGGCTGCGTCGGTCGGGGCGGCAGCGGTCTCGTTCGCGTGGTCATCGGTGGCGGTGGGGTCGGCCGCAGCGGGACGGGGACCGGGCACCGCCGGAGCACGGCGCGGGCGGTAGGGCGAGGTCTCGCCGTCGGCGTTCGGTTCCCCGGCCTCCGGGACGGGGGCGACGGTGGGAGGTGGGGGGTTTTCGTCGTCCTCAATCGGGTTCGGGGCCGGCCGGCGGACCAGGCCGGAACGCAGGAGCGCGGCCGAGGCGAGGAACGTGAGGCAGTCGATGGCCAGCACGCCGGGTGCGCTGACGGCGAGCACCAGCGCACCGCCGATCGCGAAACCGCAGAGCTGGGCGATCTGGTGCACGGCCTGGCGCAGTGACATGCCGACCGGGTAACGGTTGCCGGTCAGGATCTGGGCCAGCAGGGCGGAGCGGGCGGCGTCGAACGGCGGCGCCATCATCGCGGCCAGGAACACCAGTGCGGCCACCCCGAACGACGGCATCCCCGGCAGCGCCGCGATACCGATCAGCCCGGCCCGGGACAGGTCGCAGGCCACCATCACCGAACGACCGGGAAATCGCTCGGCCCAGGCCGCCAGCAACGGGCCGCCGAGCAGCCAGGGCACGTAGGCGGTGGCGTAACCGACGGCGGCCAGCAATGGCGAGCCGCTGTCCTGATAGAGCAGCACGGCCACGGCGACGGCGGCGATCTGGTCGCCGATCAGGCTGAACAGGTCCGCGGCGAACACCGCGCGGAACTCCCGCACACCGAACACGTCTCGGTATCCGGCGGGCCGGTCGTCGGCGCCGGCGGTATCGACCCCGGGACCGGCAGCGGTGACCGCCTGACCGGCCGGGTCGTCGAGGGCGTCGGGTGCTTGCGGGGTCCCCGTCCCCTCCGGCGCGCTCACCAGGTCCGGGTCACGGTCGGCCTCCCTGCTGTCGGCCAGCTCGATCGGTGGATCTGCCTGCTGCGTGGGCACGAACGGTACTCTCCTTCGTCTGGCCCGCCGACCTGGTCCCCGGTGCCACCCTCATGACGCCGGAGCCCTCTCTTCCTGAGTGTGCTGGAACCGCGACCGGCCCCCACACCGTGAGGCAGGGGGCAGTACGCGTGGTACGTGGTGCGGATCGGCTTGCCGTCGGGCTCAGCCCCAGGTCTGACCGCGCATCGTGCACCTCCCGGAAAGTCGTCGTCCCCCGGCGTGTTCCAGGGCTTCGATGACGACAAATCTGCTGGGAAGGTCCGACAAGCCACTTAATGACTACTGAACGACCAGGTAGAACGCATGAACACGGAGAATGACCGGGCGTCGGCGGTCGGTTGCGAATAGGTTCTTTCCGTGGCGCGCGCATCACGATCGGACTCCGGCGACCGGATTCGGGTTCTGGGACCCGTGGAGATCGTGCGGGCGGGCCGCCCGGTATCGGCCGGCAGCCCGCGTCAGCGCGCCCTGCTCGCATTGCTCGCCCTCTCGGTGGGGGTCGCGGTTCCGCCGTCGCGCCTGGTGGACCTGCTGTGGGGCGACTCTCCGCCGCCCTCGGCGAGTAACACCGTGCAGGTGTATGTTTCCCGGCTCCGACGCTTGCTTGCCGCTCCTGGCGAACTGCCTCCATTACGTACCGTATCCGGAATGTATCTCCTTGACCTCCCTCCGGAGGCGATCGACTCGCGCCGGTTCGAGGAGGCCAGCGAGTCCGGCCGGTCCCGGCTCGCGGCCGGTGACCCGGTCGGGGCGGCCCACGAATTGCGTTCTGCGTTGCAGTTGTGGCGTGGTGCGGGCCTGCCCGACCTCACCGGTGTTCCCGGCGCGGCGGCGTCGGTGGCCCGGCTCCAGTCGCTGAGGCTCTCCACCCTGGCCGACCGGATCGACGCGGAATCCCTTCTGGGACGCCATTCCCGGCTGATCCCGGAGCTCCAGGACCTGGTCCGGCGGCATCCGCTGCACGAACGCTTCATCGGGCAGCTGATGACGTCGCTGTACTGGGAGGGGCGCCAGGCCGAGGCGCTCGCGGTCTACGCCACCGCCGCCGACCGGCTGGGCGACGAGCTCGGCATCGATCCCGGGCCGGTCCTGCGCGACCTGCACGGGCGGTTGCTGCGGCAGGAGCTGGGCCCGATCGGCTCCGTACCATGGCGCGAAACAGATTCGGAATCAACTGTTTCGGCGGGTTCCGGGCCGGGGCCGGTGGCACGGCTGGCAAGGGCTTCCTTGCTGTCTCAGGGGAGTGACTCCGCGCTACTGGAAACGGAGTTCGGTTCGAAGGGGGGGCCGGGGGGCGCGCCGGGGAGGATCCCGGGACAGCGTTCGGGAACGGTGCCGATTCATCGCGGGGGTGGGCCCTCGTTCGCTGAGGGAAGCTGGTCGGCGGCTCAGGTGGGGCCGGTTTCCGAGGGGTTCGGGCAGGCGGCGGTCTTCCGGCGGGCGAGGCGGGAGATTCCCGGGGCCGTGGGCGCGGGGCTCCTGTCCGGTGCCGACCGGGGGACGCCTGACGGCTCGGGTCCGAGAGGGGCTGGGGAGTCGGCGCTCGCCGTGGCTCCGCCGCATCCCCGCTCGGCGCCGGAGGCGTTCCGGCCCGGCGTGCCGAACGGTCTTCCGCCTGAGCCGCCGGGCAGGCAGCACGACGGGCCCGGGACGTCGTGGGGCGTCCCCGCGGTGCCGGGGTGTTCCGTGCACGGTGACGACATGCCGGATCTCGGTCTGGTGCCCTCGATCGGCACCAAGAGAACGGCTTTCGGCGCCGCGTTCGGCACCGGGACCGTCGGCCGGGGGGGCGAGCTGGAGACCGCGCTGGAACTGCTGCGCGATCCGGACGTCCGGCTGGTCACCTTCGTCGGTCCCGGCGGGGCCGGCAAGACCCGGCTGGCCGCGCAGGTGGTGGCCCGGCGGATGGCCGAGCGGGGGCGGCATCCCGACTCCGGTCAGGCCGGAACCGGCTCCGCACCCAGGGTTCTGGTGATCCCGCTGAGCGGCACCGACGGTGGGACGACCCTGGCGGCCCGCCTGCGGCGCGTGCTCGGCGTGGCGCCGGACACCCCGGCCGAGCCGCCGCTGCTCACCGTCTGCCGCGCGCTCGCCGCCACCCCCTGCCTGCTGGTGCTGGACGACCTCGATGCCGACGCCCATGCCGATGCCAGTTCGGGTTCTGGCCGTGCGGGCGCCGACGGTCTGGGCGGGATGCGTCAGTCCTGCGAGAATGCCGGTGGCACAGACGAACTTGCCGGTGCGGTCGCGACCGTCACCGAGCTGCTCACCCGGGTCGGGGGGCTGCGGGTGCTGGCCACGTCGCGGCGTCCGCTGGGTGTGGCGGGTGAGCGGGTCATCGGGCTCGGGCCGCTGCACCTGCCCTGGGCCTGGTCCGGTGCCGCCGACGTGGAGACCGTGCGGGCGGCCGAGGCGGTGCGGCTGTTCCGCGAGCGCGCCCGGGCGGTGCTGCCGGCCTTCGAGGTGACCGGGCAGAACGCCGGGCCGGTCAGCGGTCTGTGCCGCACCCTCGACGGCCTGCCGCTGGCCCTGGAACTGGCCGCCGCCCGCACCCGGAGCCGGACACCGGACGGTATCGCCGACGATCTCGCCGCGCAGGCCGCGGCGGCGCAGGCCAACCCTGGCGGGGTGCCCGGTGCGATGTCCGGCGTGGCGCCTGGTGCGATGCCCGGCGCGGTGCTGGGCGCGGTGCTGGACTGGACCACCGGCCTGCTCGACGAGACGGAACGCCTGGTGCTGAGCCAGCTCTCGGTGTTCGTCGGGGGTGCCACGCTGGACGCGGCCGAGCGGGTCTGCGGGCCGGTGCCGGGGCCCGGTCAGGTGATCGACGTGATCGGCCGGCTGGCCGACAAGAACCTGCTGCTGATCGACGAGACCGGGCGGCTGGGCATGCTCTCGCCGGTGCGCGAGCACGCCCGCCGCCTGCTGGCCGCCGACCCGGAGGCCGAGGCCGCCTGTGCCGACCGGCATGCCGCCTACTTCGCCGAGACCGCCGACGCCCTGCCCCCGATGACCGACCGCTGGTTCGATCCGGCCGGGAACCCCGCCGGGGCCGCGTCGGCCGGCCGCCCGTCGGGCAGTCACCACCGGGCCATCGAGTTCGACAATCTGCACGCGGCCGCCGCCCACGCCGAGACCCGCGACGGTGAGGTGTTCTCGCGGCTCACCGTGGCCCTGCTCGACCACGGGCCGGGCACCGGACGCTGGGAACTCGGCGACGCCCCGGCCTGGCTGGCCCGGGCCCAGGTGGCGCGGCCGACGGCCCGCACCGGTGCTCGCCTGCTGCTGGCGGCGGGCGGCCTGGCGCTGTTCGGTGGCAGCCCGGCCCGGGCCGCGGAGATCCTCGGCCGGGTGCCCGCCGGGGCCACCACCGGGGAGGCCGGCGCGGTGACCGCGATCCGGGTGGCGCTGATGCGGGCCGTCGTCGCCCGCACCCAGGGGCACGCGCAGCGGGCCCTGACCGAGCTGGAGCCGGCGGTGGAGGGACTGCGCGGTGTGCGGGGTCTGCCCGACGTGCTCTGGCACGCCGTGGTCAACGCCCACGCCGACGTGCTCGACGACCTGGGACGCACCGCCCAGGCCATCGGCTACTGGCAGCGCAGCCGGCACCGGGCGGCGGCCGGTGGTGACCCGGCCCGGCTGGCCTCCCCACTGGCCATGCTGGCCCTCGCCGCCCAGGACCGGGGTGAGGAACGCCTGGCCCGGGTGCTGATCGGCCAGGCCTGCGCGGCCGCGGGCGGTGGCGGCCCGGCGATCCGGGCCGGGGTGGCGGTGGCCGAGGGCGTGATCGAGCTGCGGCACGGCGACCCGTACCGGGCGGTGGACCCGCTGCGCTCGGCCCTGCGGGAAACCCACCGCGGGGGACTGTTCTTCATGCTGCCGAGGATCGTCGCCCTGCTCGGAGCGGCACACCGTCCGCACGACCCGGAGCGGGCCGCGGCCCTACTGGCAGCCTCGTCGGCATGGTGCGCGCAGCGCGGCATCGTGATCGGTGGCCACCGGGAGCGCGGGCTGATCGAGCGCGCCGAGACAGGGCTGACCGGCGTCCACCCGAACACCGGCGCTGACACCGGCGTCAACCCGATCGCCGACGTCGGTGCGGGCCGGCCGGGCGACGCGGTGCGCCGTGCGGCGGCGCGCGGCGCGGCCGTGCCGTTCGGTTCACTGGCCGGGGTGTGCCGGCTGGACCCGGCTCAGGCCCCGGGGCCGAAACTCATCGACCTGACCGGGGACGTGCCACGCATCCTGTCGTGACGAGGGGCCTCAGGCCGGGCCGGAGACGGTGAGGGGCAGCCGGACCTCGATCGCGGTGCCCTGGTCCGGCTTGCTCTTCACCCGGATGTCGCCGCCGTGCCGGTTGACCACGATGCGCCAGACGATGTCGAGGCCCAGCCCGGTGCCCTCGCCGATCGGCTTGGTGGTGAAGAACGGCTCGAACATGCGCCGCTGCACCTCGGGCGGGATGCCCGGGCCGGTGTCGGCGATCGTGACCACGGCGAAGTCGCCCTCGGCGCGGGTGCTGATCGACAGCTTGCCGTGCGTGCCCTTCATCGCGTGCAGGGCGTTGTCGATGACGTTGGTCCAGACCTGGTTCAGCTCGGCCGGGTAGGCCGGGATCTCGGGAAGTGACTTGTCGTAGTGCTTCTCGAGCGTGACCTGCTCCCGCAGCTTGCTGCCGAGCATCACCAGTGTGCTGTTCAGGCCCTCGTGCACGTCGATCTGCTGGTGCTCGGCGCGGTCCAGCTGGGTGTACTGCTTGGCCTTGGTGATCAGGGTGGCGATGCGGTCGGTCGAGTCCTCGATCTCGGCCATCAGCTGCTCGCTCTCGAGCGCGTAGGTGATCCACTTCAGGCCGCCCTCGAGGTGCGTCTCGGGGATCGAGTCGGCCACGCCCTCAAGCCATTCCAGGTCGAGACCGGCGGCCACCCAGATCGGCGCGAGGTGCCAGCCGGCCGACACGCCGTGGTCGTCGCACCAGTCGCTGAACTCGTCTTCCAGGTCATTGGCCTGGAGCGGGGTGAGGTGTTTCGTCTTGCCGGACTGCGCCTTCGCCGACTGCTCGATCGCATCTTCTTGCAGCCCGGTGAGTTTCACCAGGGTGTCGGGGTCGACCTTGCCCGAGGCCAGGTGTTTCAGCTTGCCGCGCATGGCCGCGACCCGCTCGCGCAGCGTGGCGGTGGCCCGCACGGCGGCCGAGGCCGGGTTGTTCAGCTCGTGGGTGAGGCCGGCCGTGAGCCGGCCCAGGGCGGTGAGCCGCTCGCGCTGGCCGACCACCGCCTCGGAGTTGCGCATGCCGGTGAACAGGCCGTCGAGCAGGTGGATGGCCATCGGGAACCATTCCTTCAGCACCTCGGCGAGTTCCTCGCCGGGGATGCGGAAGAAGACCGACTCGTCGAGCGTGCGCAGGGAGCCGCCGTAGAAGGGGCTCTGGGTGACCTCCCGGGCCGAGGTGAGCCAGGCCCAGGTGGCGCCGCTGTAGACGCCGGGGGAGTCGGAGCGGGACACCTCGACCTCGTGGTCGCCGACCTGCTTGAGCAGGGCCTGGCGACCCTGGACCAGCATGAAGAAGCAGGTGGCGGGCTCCTGCGCGCCGTAGACGGTGGCCCCGGCGGGATACCGCACCACCTCACCGTGCTCCGACATCCAGCGCAGCTGCTCGTCGTTCAGCTTCTCGAACAGGAAGAAGCGCGAGAGCTCAGCCGGCGTGAGGCGCTCCATCGGTTGCTCCGTGGTGGTCACCGTTACTCCAACATCTCCCGGTGCGGTTACATGCCCGAAATTGTGGACGACGAGGAGCCCGGCGGGAGCTCCTCGTCGTCCACAATTTTACGGATGCGCCAGATACTGGTGGACCAGCGTGACCGCCATCGCGCCCTCGCCCACCGCCGAGGCCACCCGCTTGACCGACGCCGAGCGCACGTCGCCGGCCACGAACACGCCGGGGATGCTGGTCTCCAGGTGGAACGGGTCGCGGTTCGGCGTCCAGCCGGCCGGCCGCTCGCCGGAGTCCAGCAGATCGGTGCCGGTGAGCACGAAACCGGCCTGGTCGCGGGCCAGTTCGTCGGGCAGCCAGTCGGTCATCGGGGCGGCCCCGATGAACACGAACAGGTGCCCGCAGTCCACGTCCTCGGTGGCGCCGCTGGTGCTGTCGCGCAGCACCAGCTTCTGGAGGTGCCCGTCGCCGTGGCAGGAGATCACCTCGGTGCAGGTGCGCACGTCGATCCGGTCGTTGCCGCGGATCTGCTGGATCAGGTAGTGCGACATGGACCGTTCCAGGTCGGGCGCACGCACCGCGAGGGTGACCCGGGCGGCCTGGCGGGAGAAGAACATCGCCGCCTGGCCGGCCGAGTTGGCCCCGCCGACGATCACCACGTGCTGGTCGGCGCAGGCATCGGCCTCGGTGGCCGCGGAGCCGTAGAACACGCCCCGGCCCACCATGTCGTCGGCGCCCTCGGCACCCAGCCGCCGGTAGGAGACACCGGTGGCCAGCAGCACGGCGTGCGCGGCCACCCGGCTGCCGTCGTCCAGCTCCAGGATCTTCTTCGGGCCGTGCGTGGCCAGGCCGACCACCCGCCGTGCGGTGAGCAGCTCGGCGCCCAGCCGGGTGGCCTGGCGCCGGGCCCGGTCGGTGAGCTGGCCGCCGCTCACCCCGTCGGGGAAGCCCAGGTAGTTCTCGATGCGGGAGCTCTGCCCGGCCTGCCCGCCGGTGGCCCGGCCCTCGACCAGCACCGTGCGCAGGCCCTCGGAGGCGCCGTACACCGCGGCGCCCAGCCCGGCCGGGCCGCCGCCCACGATGACCAGGTCGTAGAAGTCCTCGGCCGGCGTGGTGGAGAGCCCGATCTTGTCGGCCACCTCGCTCAGCGTGGGGTTGAGCAGCACGTCCCCGCCGGCCGTGAGCAGCACCGGCACGTCGGCCTCGGTGGCGCCGGCCGCCTCGAGCAGCTTGCGGCCCTCGGCCTCCTCGGTGGTGAACCAGCTGTACGGCATGCCGTTGCGGGCCAGGAAGTCACGCACCTCGTAGGCCTGCGCCGACCAGCGGTGACCGATGATCCGGGTGGACTCGGTCTCCGGCTCGCCGGCCGCCTTCCAGGTCTCCAGCATCTGGTCGACCACCGGGAACAGCTTCTCCTCCGGCGGTTCCCAGGGCTTGAGCAGGTAGTAGTCGACGTCGACCAGGTTGATCGCCTCGATCGCCGCGTCGGTGTCGGCGTAGGCGGTCAGCAGGGCCCGGCGCGCCCGGGGGAACAGGTCCATGGCCTGTTCGAGGAACTCGATGCCGTTCATGTTCGGCATGCGGTAATCGGCCAGCAGAACGGCCACACGGTCACCGCGCAGCCGGATCTCCTGCAAGGACTCCAGGGCGTCGGCGCCGGAGTCGGCACGCACGACGCGGTAGTGCTCGGCATAACGACGGCGCAGGTCACGGGCCACCGCCCGGGACACCGACGGATCGTCGTCGACCGTGAGAAGGATCGGCTTGGTCACCGGCTGAAGCTCCTCAGGGGTGGGGGACTTCGAGCCTAGTTCGCCCTCCGGAAGGGCACCAGGGTTTACGCCTGTGGCGCAGACGGCCCGATGTTGGGTGAACCGTTACGTGATCTGTCCGCTTTACCCTCCTCGGCTCACAAGTGTGTCCACTATTCTCGTGCGCTGGTATACGCCCGAGTCGTTCCGGCACCTCCCCGGGCCAGCGTTGTGTTCCGGTCAGGCAGGTCCCGCGCGGCGGGCGGGCTGCCCGTGCCTGATCTTCCTGATCCGAGGAGCGCTGACGTGACCGACTGGGACCCCTCCGCTGTAGCCGCGGTGCTGCGCACGGAGAACCGGTTCGCCGGGGGGTCGGTGGTCGGGGTGCTCGCGGTGGGCCGCTCCCAGACCCGCATGTGGGTTCTCGAGTCCGGGGTGGTCGAGCCGCCCGGCACCGACGCGCCGCAGCCGGCGGCGGTGGCCGGAAGCCCGGTCGTCCTGGCCGAGAGCACGCTGGACGACGTCGGCAGCGAGCTGTTCGACCGGTTGCTGCTGGAGCGCGCCGCCGCCCGGGTCGGAGAGATCCCGGGTGCGGACGACGCACTGGTGACGCGGCTGCTGGAGGGCAAGGGGCAGCCCTGGAACCGGCTGCGGCTGCGGCTGACCACCGACGTGCGCCGGGCCCGGGAGGAACTCACCGACTGGCACAGCGCCACGGTCGACGTGGACGACGTGCCAGGGCTCAGCCCGGACGGCCCGCTGCGGCTGGACCGGATCGAGCTGGACAACGCGCTGCGCCCGCACGTGCTGCGGATGGCCCGTGACTTCGGTGCCACGATCGAGTCGTCCGGTCTGCGCCCGTCCCTGCTGGACGGCATCTACCTGCTCGGTGACGCGGCGATGCCGCTGATCGTGCGCTCGGTCTACGACGTGCTCGGGGTCAGCCCGACGGTCGGGCAGGACCTGGTGGAGGCCGGCGCCCGGGCCCGGGCCAACGGCTCCGGCACCCCGGCGGCACCGGCGGCGCGCAACGGCGCCGCACGCAACGGGTCGGTGCCGGGTCAGGCCCGGCCGGTCTCCCCGGCCGCCGGGCTCAGCCTGCGGCCCACCCCCCGGCCCAAGGACAAGAACGGCCGGCTGGTGGTGCGCGGCACCACCCAGCCCGAGGCCGGGCCGAAGCCCGCGGTGCGCACCTCCGGCGATCCGGACGACGCCGAGGTGTACCGGCCGGGCGAGTCGGACGAGCCGGCGCAGACCGGCGGGGGCACGGCGGCGGTTTCGGGGGCCACGACCCCCGGCGTCCCCGGCGCTCCCGGCCGGCCCGGCACGCACGGCGGCACGACGGAGCCCGGCGAGAGCCCGCAGAACGGTAAGGCCCCGAAGAACGGCAAGGCCCCGAAACCGGTCAGGGCCCCGAAGCCGGTCAAGGCGTCCAAGACGAAGGCGCCCCGGGCCGCCAAGGTCAACGGCGCCGCCAGAACGCCCGATCCGCAGGCGGTCGCGGCGGTGCGGGCCGAGAACCCGGATCTGACCGAGACCGGTGCGCTCCGCCTGCTCGGTCACCCCGGTGACGGGTTCGACGTGGCCGCGGCCAGCGCGGGCGGTCCGTCGTCCAAAAAGAGAAAACGCCGGCTGGTGCCCCTGCTGGGAGGCGTGTCGGTGCTGGTGGCGGCCGGGCTCGTGGTGGTCACGCTGGTGCACGACGGGGCGATCGCCGGGGCCGACCCGGTGGACTCCTCCGACGTGTCGATGTCCACCACGCCGTCCGCCACCGCGAGCCTCACCCCGACCTCGACCGGGCTGCCCGCCGTGCCCGGCCTGAGCGCGCAGCGCGACGGCATCGCGATCACGCTGACCTGGGACGCGGTGGACGGCGCCGAGCGCTACGCGGTGTACCGCGACCAGGGCACCGAGACCGAGAAGCTGCGCACCGTGGAGACTTCCGAGGTCACCGACCGGCCCGGTGACGGCAGGACCCACAGCTACACGGTGATCGCGCTGGACGCGGACGGGACCGAGGGCGCGGCCGGTGAGCCGGTGCGGGAGAAGGCCGAGACGCCCTACGGCAAGGTGCAGGACATCGCCAGCAACTGGATCGGCATCGTGCCCGCCGAGCCGGGTGAGAAGGGCAGCTCCGGCCAGGTCTGCCAGGCGAAGCCGGGCAAGTCGCAGGGCGCGAGCGGCCGCATCGTCTGCACCTACCCGGGCAAGCTGACCGTCACCGTGTTCCGCTTCACCTCCAAGACCTCTCGCGACCACCGCTACGACAAGCTGGTCGACGTCAAGGGCGTGGCCAGCGGCAAGTGGAACGTCAAGCTGCACGACGACGTCCGGGCCACCGGCCGGGTGCTCACCGGTGGGCCCAGGGACAACCCGTGGCGCTGGTGGTCGTACGACGCGGCGCCGTCGTACGCGGTGCAGGCCCAGTGGCCGGGGCACACCTCGGCCGAGCTGGCGCAGTGGGTCAGGAAGCGGATGCCCTTCCGCTCCTGACGTCCCTGACACTCCTGGCCGGCTCAGCACCCCGCACCAGCTCGTCCAGCAGCAGCGGGGCCAGGGTGCGGACGTAGCGGCCGGTGATGTGGTTGTCGTCGCGGTAGACCAGCGTGTCGTCGACCACCACCGGGCAGCTGGAGACGTCGCAGAACCAGGGCGTCGGGTCGATCACCCGGGCCCCGGCCGAGGCCACCTCACCGGCGATCCGGGTGCGCCGGCCCGAGCCGGCCGCCCGCTGCGGCGACTGGGCGCAGGCCTGCACGTCCCGCGGGTTCTGCGAAAGGCATTCCGGCACATCGCCCTTCGCCTTCGGGGTGTCGGCCAGGAAGACCAGGTCGGCGGTGGCGGAGCGCAGTCGGCCGGCGGTCGTGGCCCAGCCTCGCGCCCAGGTGCCGTCCGGGTCACCGGTGTGCTCCAGCAGGTCCATGTGATCGGCGATCGACGTCATCACCACCAGGTTCGGCCGCAGCTCCTGAATCCGCCCGATCGCGTTCTGCCGCCAGGCGTCACAGGTCTCGTAGCGGCCGCGGAACTGCTCGGCGTACAGCTCCACCTCGGCCGGGGTGCACATCAGCTTGGTGAACACCGCCAGCCGCCAGTTGCGGCGTTGCGCCAGCGCATTCAGCGCCGGGTACCACTGTGCGGCGTGGGAGTCGCCGAACAGCACCACGGTCACCCGGCCCCCGGCGTGGCCCAGCGACTCGCAGTGCTCCGGGCTGAGGGTGGCCCCGACCGGGACCAGGCAGCCGTTCCGGGCGATCGCCGGGTCGTCGGTGCGGGCCTGGGCCAAAGACGGCCGCAGGTTGCGCGGCAGGGCGGTGACCAGCGCCGCCGCCTCCAGCCGTCCGCTCAGCTGCCGGTCGCGGGCCGGGCCGGTGCCCGCCAGGTCCAGGCCGGTGGCCACCCCCTCGCCCTGGGTCTGCCGGGCCGGCAGCATCGGCACCAGCAGTGCCACGGCCACTGTCGTGACGGTCAGGCCGACAGCCAGAAGTCCTGCCCTCCATGACTTCTGGCGCAGTTCGGGGTGGTGCCGCAGCGGCTGCTCGACCATCGAGTAGGTGACGGCGGCCAGTCCCAGCGCCACCAGCGCGGCGAGAAGTCTTTCGGGCAGCTCGATCTCGTGGCCGAGCAGATAGGGCGCCACCACCAGGACCGGCCAGTGCCACAGGTACCAGGAGTACGACCGGGCGCCGATGAACTCCAGCAGCGGAACGGTCAGGGTCCGGCCGGGACTCGCGGTGCCCGCGGCCAGCACGGCGAGCGCGCCGAGTACCGGGATCGCGGCGGGCCACCCGGGGAACGGGGTGGTCTCGCCGAAAGTGACCGCGCCGAAGCCGATCGCGGCCAGCCCGGCCCAGCGCAGCGGCGGGGCGAGCACCCGCAGCACCCGCACCCGGGGCAGGGCCAGGGCGAGCAGGGCACCGGCGCCGAGCTCCCAGGCCCGGGCCGGGGCGCCGAGGTAGGCCGCCACCGGGTCGGTGCCGCTGGAGGTCACGGAGAACACGAACGACGCGGCCACCAGCGCGGTCAGCAGGCCGGCGAACACCGCCCGCCGTCGCAGCAGCACCAGCCCGAGCACCGCCAGCAGCGGGATGACCAGGTAGAACTGCTCCTCCACGGCCAGCGACCAGAAGTGCTGGAGGGGGGAGGGCGAGGCGCCGGACGAACGGTAGTCGTTGCCCACCTGGATCAGCCGCAGGTTCAGCACGTAGCCGGCGCCGGCCAGGGCGTCCCCGGCGATCGCCCGCAGCCGCACCGGCGGCATCCAGCACCAGGCGGCGGCCAGGGTGCAGACCAGCACCAGGGTGGCGGCGGGCAGCAGGCGCAGGGCCCGGCGGGCGTAGAAGCGCCCGATCCGGACCCGCCCGGTGGTCGCGGCCTCCCGGGCCAGCTGCGAGGTGATCAGGAACCCGGAGATCACGAAGAACACGTCGACGCCGACGAAACCGCCGCCGAAACCGCCCACGCCGCAGTGGTAGAGCACCACCAGCAGCACGGCCAGCGCGCGCAGGCCCTCGATGTCGGGCCGGAAGCCCGGGCGGACAGCGGTTTTCACGTCGTCCACCGGTGAGACCCGAGGATCGGTCTCCAGGTCGAGATAGCTCACCGGACAGGCATCGGCATCCGGGGCACGGTCCTGGCCTCCTCCGTTCGGTCAGAACCGGGGCGTACAGCTGATCCCCAGACAGCGCGCCGCACCCTCCCAGTTACGCCGCCCAGAGTGGAGCCAACGAAACGGAGGAGACCCGATGAACGCTCGCGACGAGGCCCACCGCACCACCGTGGCCGTGACCACGGGCCTGGCCACCGCCGCGCTGGCGACCACGATCACCGTCGCCCTGGTGGCGGCGCACGCGGAGAACGCCGAGGCGAGCACCGGGACCACCTCCTCCGGCGACAGTTCCACGGCTCAGTCGAATTCGAATTCCGGCAGCTCCGGCAGTTCGGGCATCAGCCCCGGCAGCGGATCCGCCGACGCCACTTCTGGAGGTTCGTGATGCCCCTGCTGGAGACCCTTCCCGTGACCCCCACCGTCCGTCAGTGGCCGGTCTGGAGCACCACCGCCCGGATCGTCGTCACCGACCCGGCGGTGGCCGACCAGGCCTACGACGTGGTGGCCGAGCAGCTGGACGAGGTGGACCGGGCATGCAGCCGGTTCCGCGACGACAGCGAGCTGGAGCGGGTGCAGAAGATCCTGGCCGGCAACCGCACCGACCGCGCGGTCACCGTGTCGCCGTTGCTGGCCGTGCTGATCGGGGCGGCCCTGGAGGCCGCGGAGAAGACCGACGGCGACGTGGACCCGACCCTGGCCGACGACCTGGCCGCCCTCGGCTACGACGAGGACTACTCGATCATCCACACCAAGGTGGGTGGACTGGACATCCCGATCACCCTGAGCCGCCGGGTGCGGCACAGCTGGCGCGACGTGTCGCTGACCGGCCGCCGGCTGCGGATGCCCGCCGGGATGCGCCTCGACCTCGGCGCCACCGCCAAGGCCTGGGCCGCCGACCGGGCGGCCCGCAGCATCGCCGACCGGTTCGGCGTGGGTGCGCTGGTCTCGCTCGGCGGCGACATCGCCACCGCCGGCCCGGCGCCGGAGGGCGGCTGGCAGGTGCTGGTGCAGGACGGCGCGAACGAGCCGGCCACCCGGGTCGGCCTGGACGGCGGAACGGCGGGCCTGGCCACCTCCAGCACGGTGAGCCGCAGCTGGCGCAACGGAACCCGCGCGGTGCACCACATCCTGAACCCAGCCAGCGGCCTGCCCGCTGCCCCGGTGTGGCGCACCGTCTCGGTCGCGGCCGGCACCTGCCTGGAGGCGAACGTCCTGTCCACCGCGGCGATCGTGCGGGGGGACGACGCCCTGCACTGGCTGCGCGAGAAGGGCCACCCGGCGCGGCTCGTCGCCTCCGACGGTGAGGTGCTGACGATCAACGGCTGGCCGTTCGACGGTGCCGAGATCGTGGCGGACGACGCGCAGGTGCACGAGATCACCCTCACGCAGCTGCCGGAAGCCGCGCACGCGGCATGACCACGGAGGCGCTCTGGTACCTGGCCCGGGGCAGCGGCGTGGTGAGCCTGATCCTGTTCACCGTCGTCGTGGTCCTGGGCATCGGTACCAGGTCCGGCCGCACCTTCGCCGGGATGAACCGGCTGGTGGTGGCGTCGGTGCACCGCAGCGCGGCCCTGCTCGCCCTGGTCTTCCTGGTGATCCACGTGGTCACCCTGCTCTTCGACCCGTACGCCCAGCTGAACCTGATCGACCTCCTGCTGCCGTTCGGATCGGGCTACCGGCCCTTCTGGGTCGGCCTCGGCACCCTGGCCCTCGACCTGGCCCTGGCGGTCACGGTCACCAGCCTGCTGCGTGACCGGATCGGCCTGCGTGCCTGGCGGGCCGTGCACTGGCTGGCCTACGCGATGTGGCCGGTCGCCGTGCTGCACGGCATCGGTTCCGGCACCGACCGCGGCACCTTCTGGATGCTGGCGATCGACGCGGTCTGCGTGCTGTCGGTGGTGGCCGTCGCGGTCGCCGCTCACCCGGCCCTCCGGCCGAAAACCCGCACACCCGTAGCAACCTCGCCCCGGAAGGAGCATCAACGATGACCACCACCGCCATGACGCCGGCTCAGGGACTGCGGATGCCTCCCCAGGGACCGAGGCTCTTCGCCGCCCGGGACCCTTTTCTGGCAACGCATCTGGACACCTACGGCACGATTCCCGACGTCACGCCGGCCCAGTTGCTGGAGCAGGTCCGGATCTCCGGGCTGACCGGCCGGGGCGGTGCCGGGTTCCCGACCGCGGCCAAGCTGGAGACGGTGACCGCCAACGCCCCGGCCGTGGTGGTGGCGAACGGCGCCGAGGGTGAGCCGGCCAGTCGCAAGGACGCCGAACTGCTGCGCCGTGCACCGCATCTCGTGCTCGACGGGATCGAGGTGGCGGCCCGCATCACCGGCGCCGGCGAGGCCTTCGCCTACCTGCGTCCGGAGGTGGTACCACTGGTGCGGCAGGCCCTGGCCGAGCGCTCCGGGCTGCGGATCACCGTGGTCGCGGCCCCCGACACCTTCGTCAGCGGGCAGGAGACCGCCGTGGTCAGCGCGCTGGCGGGCGGCCCGGCCCTGCCCCGGTTCAGCCGGCACCGGATCTTCCAGCGCGGCGTCGGCGGTCGCGCCACGCTGGTGCAGAACGTGGAGACGCTGGCCCAGCTGGCACTGATCGCCCGGTACGGTGGCGTCTGGTTCGCCTCCGCCGGAACCCCGGACTCCACCGGCACTTTCCTGGCCACCGTGCACCCGGTCGGCCAGGCCCTGACCACCGCACCCGCGGTCTGGGAGGTCACTCACGGCCTGCCGCTGCGGCAGGTGCTGGCCGGCACCGCCGGCCGCCCGCCGGAGGAACTCCAGGCCGTGCTGGTCGGCGGCTACCACGGCACCTGGCTGCCGCTGCCCGCCGCGCTGGACGCGCCGCTCTCGCGCGCCGGGCTCGAACCGTACGGCGCCGGGCTGGGCGCCGGGGTGATGATCCCGCTGGCGAAGAGCGCCTGCGGGCTGGAGCTGACCGCCTCGATCGCCGGCTACCTGGCCCGGGAGTCGGCGAAACAGTGCGGCCCGTGCCAGTTCGGCCTGCCCGAGCTGGCCCAGAACTTCGCCGCCCTGGCCGCCGGGCAGGTCGGCCGCAGTGGGCTGGACGCGGTGCGCCGCTCCACCGGGCTGGTCGAGGGGCGCGGCGTGTGCCGGCACCCGGACGGCACGGCCCGGCTGATCCGCAGCGCACTACGGGTTTTCGGCGACGACGTGCTGCTGCACCAGCACGGCCGGTGCCTGGCCCGGATCGGCGAGCCCTACGGTGGTGTGCTGTGACGCGTCCCCTGGTGGTCGACTGGACCGCCTGCCGGGGCCGTGGCCTGTGCGCCGACCTGTTGCCCGAGCTGCTCACCCAGGATCACTGGGGATTTCCGGAGAATCGTTCCCGGGGGCCGATTCTGGTGCCGGACGAGCTGGAGGGCCCGGCCCGCCGGGCAGTCCGGATGTGCCCGGCGCTGGCCCTGCGACTGGACGCGGAACTGCCCGGGCCCCGGTGAGGGGTCCGGGCAGTTCCGGCGGTTCACTGGGCGGTGGGAGCGACCGCCTTGCCCTTGCTGATCGTGACGCTGCCGGTCGCGGCGCCCTGCGGGTCGAGCGAGATCTTCCAGGTGCCACTGGCGGTCGGGTACACCGCGCAGGTGGCCGGCTTGCTGCCGAGAACGCAGTGGTCGATGAAAACCCCGTCCGGCCGGTAGAAGTAGAGGTGCGCGGAACCGTCCTTGCCCCAGTCGCTCTTGGTCACGCTGAACGGGACCTTGGTGCCGGCGGTGGCGGAGAAGGTGTACGAGGCGTTCTGGCCGCGGGACTTGATCGTCGTCGTCACCGCGGTGTCGTCCTTCAGTGCGACGGGCGCCAGGTCGGGCACGAGGTTCACGGTCGCCTTGCCCTTGGCGAAGTCCTGCGGGTCGATCGTGAGCCACCACTCGCCGGTCACGAGCGGGCTGAAGTCGTAGAAGGTGGGCTTGTCGGCCACGTCGAAGTTCTCGACCAGCGTGCCGTCCGGCGCGTACAACCGCCCGATCGCCTTGCCGTCCTTGAACTTGGTGGCCGTCACGTCGAGGCTGATGTGCTGGTCCTTGGTGGCGCCGAATTTCACCACCATGTTCTGGCCGCGCACCGTGTTCTCCACCGTGGCGGACTCGTTCGCCTTCAGCGGCCCGGCCACCACGTCCGAGGCGTAGGTGATCATCGACCAGCCGGTGGCGTTGTCGAGCGGGGCGAGCACGAGCTTCCAGTCGCCGGTGGCGTTCGGGGTGAACTCGTAGACGTGCGGGTCCTTGTTGACGAACCACCAGTCGGCCCACTCGCCGCCGGGGGTGTAGAGCTTCCACAGCGCTCCGCTGTCGTTGGTCCACCTGCCGCCCGAGGTGCTCAGGGTGACGTGGCGGCCCTTGGTCACGGCGAAGGTGTAGGCGAGAGTCGTGTCTTTCGTCTTGATCTCGGCCTTCGTGCCGACCCCCTCGGTCAGCTTGCCGCCCTTGACCTCGGCGGCCGAGGCGGTCTGGGCGCCGAGAACCATCATGGCGAGAACCAGCGGAGCGGCGATCAGGGTCGCGATCCGCAGGCCAGGTTTCTTCATGATCCCCCCAGGGGATACCGGTCCGGCGGCCCGGCCGCCGGACGTGTGGGACTACTGGAAGCGTCGGGCGGAATGCCCTGGCGCAGGCCGGACCCCGATCCGGCGACATGAACACTAGACGTAACAGTAGGCAACCGGGGGTAACTATGGACCCGCCGCGCCGCGAGCGGAACACCGCCGGGGAATGTTCACCACCCTGCCTGGATTCTTCGTCCGGACACCGGGGATAGGCTCACGGCGAGCGAACACCCGGGAACGGAGAGCATCATGACGCTGCCCCACGACACCGACCCGAAGCTGGCCGGTTACGCCCATCCGGAGCGGCTCGTCACCACCGAATGGCTCGCGGCCCACCTGGGCGAACCGGGGCTGGTCGTGGTGGAGAGCGACGAGGACGTACTGCTCTACGACACCGGCCACGTGCCCGGCGCGATCAAGGTGGACTGGCACACCGAGCTCAACGACCAGGTCACCCGGGACTACCTGGACGGCGCGCAGTTCGCCGCGCTGATGTCGGCCAAGGGCATCGCGCGCGACTCCACGGTCGTCATCTACGGCGACCGCAACAACTGGTGGGCCGCCTACGCCCTCTGGGTGTTCACCCTCTTCGGCCACGAAGACGTGCGTCTGCTCGACGGCGGCCGGGCCGCCTGGATCGCCGAGGGCCGCGACATCACCGACGACAGGCCACATGTCGAGCGCACCGACTACCCCGTGGTGGAGCGCGACGACACCACCGTCCGGGCCTTCAAGGACGACGTGCTGGCGCACCTGGGCGGTCCGCTGATCGACGTGCGCTCGCCCGCCGAGTACTCCGGCGAGGTCACCCACATGCCCGACTACCCGCAGGAGGGCGTGCTGCGCGGCGGGCACATTCCCGGCGCCGCCAGTGTGCCCTGGGCCCGGGCCGCGGCCGACGACGGGCGTTTTCGCAGTCGTGACGAGCTGGCCGCGATCTACGAGCAGGAGCAGGGGTTCTCGAAGGACGACGCGGTGATCGCCTACTGCCGCATCGGCGAACGGTCCAGTCACACCTGGTTCGTGCTGACCCACCTGCTCGGGTTCGGCAATGTGCGCAACTACGACGGATCCTGGACCGAGTGGGGCAACTCGGTGCGGGTTCCGGTGGCCCGGGGTGCCGAACGCGGCTGAGGTCGCCTAAATTGGGGACGACGACGAGCCCGTGCCGGCCCGGTGCGGGCCGCCGTCCCGAGGAGTTTCCCTGACGGTTCCCGAAAACCTCGTTGCCGGAGCCCTTCTGGGTGTGCACGCCGGTGACTCGCTCGGTGCCAGCCTGGAGTTCATGTCGTTCGAGCAGGTGCGCGAGGCTTATCCGGAGGGCTTGCGGGAGATCGTCGGCGGCGGCCCGTTCGACTGGCCGGCCGGGCACGCCACCGACGACACCGACCTCACCCGGGCCGTCCTGCTGGCCTACCTCCAGCCGGGTGATGACCTGGTGCGCACCGCCGGCGAGCACATGCTCGACTGGTTCGACGGCAACTGGCCCGGCCGGGTGCCGGGCAGCCGGCCGTTCGACGTCGGGGGTGCCACGGCCACCGGCCTGACCCGCTTCCGGGTGAGCCGGGACTGGCGCCGCGCCGGCGCCGGGGTGGGCAGCGCGGGCAACGGGTCGCTGATGCGCTGCATCCCGACCGCCCTGGCCCGCGCCTCGCAGAGCTCGCCGACTCTGCCGGGCTCGCCGACTCTGCCGGGCTCGCCGGCCTTGCGGGCCGCTCGGGTGCGTGAGTCGGTGGCGATCTCGGCGATCACCCACGACGACTCGCGGTGCCTGCTGGCCTGCGTGGCCTACACCGAGACGGTGGTGGCCCTGCTGCACGGGGCCACCGGCGCAGAGGCCGCCCGGGCAGGCGCGGCGACCATGGAGGACGACGCGGTTCTACGGGAAGTGGCCGCCGTTCTCGGGCCGCTGCCAGGTGGTGCGCTGCCAGGTGGTGCGCTGTCAGGTGGTGCGCTGTCGGGTGGTGCGCTGTCGGGTGGCGCGGTGCCGGGTGCCGCATCGCCGGGCGGCGAAGCACCGGTTGATGTGGTGCCGGGTGGTGCGGCTTCGGGCACAGCCGTTCCGGCGGACCTGCTGACGGCCGCCGGCGCCGTGGCCACGGCGATCCGGCTCGGTCTGCGCGTCGACCTGGCCGAGGCCGCCGCCACCGGCGACGCCAAGCTGCCGCACGGCGGCACCGGATACGTGCTGGACTCCCTCACCCTGGCCGTCGCGGCCCTCGCCGACCCGCGTCCGGCGGTGGACGCGCTGGTCGACGTCACCCGGCTCGGCGGCGACACCGACACCAACGGCGCGATCGCCGGGGGTCTGCTGGGCGCCCGCGACGGCATCGGCGCGTGGCCCGGGAGCTGGATCTCACGTCTTCAGTTCGCCCCCGAGTTCATGGCCGCTGCCAGGGAATTTGCGGAAAGTCCCAACTGACGGGCTGCACGCAAAGTTCCCCCAGGGGTACCCAGTGTGGACATCGGCGGCGATACTCGAGGCAGACGCCAGCTCGTCCACGGCTCGTCCACAGCTCGTCCAGGGGGAGGGGTAAGGATGCCGCACGAGGCGACCACCCCGGGCGACGCGACCTCCGGGTCCGCGTTCGTCGCCCGCTGGATCGCCGCGAGCCTCGGCACCTCCCCGCTCACCGATGCCGACCGGCACACCGTGCGGGCCGGGTTGGCCTCGCTGCACGAGGGGCTGGGGCTGCACTGGCACGGCAACGTGGTGTGGGTGCGTTCCCCGCAGGAGCTCACCCGCGCCCTGGCCGACGCCCCCGCCCTGATGCGGGGCGCCTACCTGGCGGCCGGCGGCCGGTCCCGCCCGCTCGCCCGGGCGGGCCGGTTCGGCCGGGCCCTCAGCCAGGGCACCATGGTCACCGGCTACGCCTTCATCGCCGCCATGCTGGCCTTCTTCCCCTCCTACTATGCCGGTTCGCTGGTCGACGCGGCCGGTGGGCACCGGCTCGCCCCCGGCGGCCTGTTCGCCGTCTCGGTCCTGGTCACCGTGCTCACCGGCCTGTTCGCCGCGGCCGTGCTCACCCGGTCCGCGGTCAACTCCGCCCGCCGGGTCTACGCCCCGATCGGCGAGGACCTCGACCAGCGGCTGCGGCCGGTGCTGTCACACGGGCGCCCCGGTGCCTCCGACGCCGGTGTCCCGGTGCGCCGCGCGGTCTCCGGCCTCTGGAACGAGCGGCTGCTGGAACATGCCTGGAGCGAGGGCACCACGGTGCGCGGCTTCCATCGCGACGGCGCCCTGCACGACCGGTGGGCGGCCGGCGCCGCCGGGCAGGCCGCGCTGCGTGAGGCCGGGCTGTCCACGCTGAACCGCCGGAACCAGGCCGTGCTGGCCGGCCTCCTCGACGTCCGTAAAGCTCTGGTGTGGGTGCCCTATTCGTGGGTGACGGTGGTGCTCGAGCCACCGGTGCAGATGCACACCGAGACGGCGGGCGAGGGCCTGCGGCTGCACCGCGACGACGGGCCGGCGCTGGTCTGGCCCGACGGCCAGGTCGAGTTCTACCTGCACGGCGTGCGCATCCCGGCCGAGCTGGCCGGTCGTGAGCCCACCGTGCGAGAACTGCACGCAGAGAGGAACTCCGAGGTCAGGAGGGTCCTGATCGAACGCGAGGGCTGGTCGCACTACATCACCCGGGCGGGCCTGCGGCTGATCGGCGCCGCACCCGATCCCGGTAACCCGGGCCGAGAACTGCGCCTGTACCGCACCCCACCACGGGTGTTCGACTCCGACCGGCTGCTGCTCATGACGAACGGCAGCCCCGACCGCACCGGCACCCTGCGGCACTACGCCGAGCTGGTGCCGGGCGAGCTCGACGACCCGATCGAGGCGGCGGCCTGGCAGTACGGCGTGCCCGCCGAGGTCTACCGCGAGCTGGCCCGCAGAACCTGACCGCCCGGAGAGCATCGAGAAGGAGCACGACATGCATACATACGGCTCGGCGCTCGCGCTGATCGGCGTCACCGTTCCCGATCACCTACCGGCGGAGGCCGGGGTGCCGGTGCTCCAGGCCCCGCAGGCCCAGGGTGATCTGCTGATCCTTCCGGCTGCCGCCCCCGAGGGCACGAGCTGGTGCCACCTACCCGACTCCGGTGAGCAGGTGGTGCACGGCGAGGCCACCGGCAACACCCATTGGCTGCACCGGGGTTTCGACTCGCCGGGCGTGCGCTGGGCCCGGGCGACCGACGACGAGCCGCTGGTGGTGGGCTACGTCGAGGTGCCCGAGGGGCAGTCCGCGCTGCTCGTGCACACCGACGAGCACGGGGCCAACGGTATCGGGCCGGGCACCTACGCCATCCACCGCAAGCGTGAGTTCGTGCGGCCCGAGCCGAAAGCCGGCAGCAACCCGCTGGTGCGTGGCCTCACGCGCCGTCCCGACGCGAACGCCTGGGACCTGATCTGGGACTGAGGAAACCGGTGGTTCCCCCGGCCGGCACCGGGGGAACACCAGGAGAACTCGGCAGCCGGCTCAGTCCGACATCGGCCCCACGTCGGCGACCGTCAGCACCGCGGCGCCGGCCTCGTCGCTGGCCTCCAGGTCGACGTCCGCGGTGATCGCCCAGTCCCGGTCGCCGTTCGGGTCGTCAAGGATCTGACGCACCTCCCACTTGCCCGAGAACTCCTTGATCACCAGCATTTTCGGTCCACGGGCGTCCGGGCCGGTGCCGACCGAGTCGTACTCCTCGAAGTACTCCTCGATCGCCTCCTGCCACTCGTCGGCGGTGTAGCCGTCCGTCTCGGCGTCCAGCTCGCCCAGGGGTGTCCAGGCGCGGCGGGCGAACAGCTCGACCCGGCGGAACATGGCGTTGCGCACCAGCACGGTGAACGCCCGCCGGTTCGCGGTGACCGGCGGCGGGCCGGTGGGCACCTGCGGCCGCGCCGGGTCGTCCTCCTCGCCCGGATGACGCAGCGCCTCCCACTCGTCGAGCAGGCTGGAGTCGGTCTGGCGCACCAGCTCACCCAGCCACTCGGTGAGGTCGCCGATCTCCTCGGTGCGCACCGCCTCGGGCACGGTCTGGCGCAGCGCCTTGAACACGTCGGACAGGTAGCGCAGCAGCGTGCCCTCGGAACGGGCCAGCTGGTAGAAGTTGACGTACTCGCCGAACGTCATCGCGCGCTCGAACAGGTCGCGCGCAACGGATTTCGGCGACAGCTCGTGGTCGGCCACCCAGGGGTGCCCGGCCCGGTAGATCTCGAACGCGCCGTCGAGCAGCTCCTCCAGCGGCTTGGGCCAGGTGACCTCCTCGAGCAGCTCCATCCGCTCCTCGTACTCGATGCCCTCGGCCTTCATCTCGGCCACCGCCTCGCCCCGCGCCTTGTGCTGCTGCGCGGAGAGCACCTGGCGCGGGTCGTCGATGGTCGCCTCGATCACCGAGAGCACGTCGAGGGCATAGGTCGGGGCGTCGCGGTCGAGCACCTCGAACGCCGCCAGGGCGAACGGCGAGAGCGGCTGGTTCAGCGCGAAGTTGGCCGGCAGGTCCACGGTCAGCCGCACCGTGCGGCCGAATTCGTCCGGGGTGTCCAGCTTCTCGACCACGCCCGAGGTGAGCAGGGCGTCCCAGATCGCCTCGGCCTGGTCGAGGTGACGCTGCCGGGCCGCCGGTTCCTCGTCGTTCTCCTCCAGCAGCTTCTGCATGGCCGCGTAGGCGTCGGCGGGCCGCGCCAGCACGTTGAGCACCATCGAGTGGGTCACCGCGAAGCTGGAGTTCAGCGGTTCCGGCGGGGAGGTGCTGAGCCGCTCGAAGGTGGTCCTGCTCCAGGAGACCGAGCCCTCCGGCGGCTTCTTGCGCACGATGCGCTTTTTCTTCTTCTCGTCGTCACCGGCCCGCTTCAGCAGACGCTCGTTCTCCACCTCGTGGTCGGGTGCCTGGATGATCACGGTGCCCGCGGTGTCGAACCCGGCGCGCCCGGCCCGCCCGGCGATCTGCATGAACTCGCGCACCTTCAGGTGCCGCTGGCGCACGCCGTCGTACTTGGACAGGCCGGTGAACACCACCGTGCGGATCGGCACGTTGATGCCGACGCCGAGGGTGTCGGTGCCGCAGACCACCTTGAGCAGCCCGGCCTGGGCCAGCTGCTCGACCAGCCGCCGGTAGCGCGGCAGCATGCCGGCGTGGTGCACGCCGATGCCGTGCCGCACCAACCGGGACAGCGTCTTGCCGAAGCCGGCGTGGAAACGGAAGTCGCCGAGCGCCTCGGCGATCTTCTCCTTCTCCGCCTTGCTGGACATGTTGACGCTCATCAGCGCCTGCGCCCGCTCCATCGCCGCGGCCTGGGTGAAGTGCACGACGTAGACCGGCGACTGCCGGGTGTCGAGCAGCTCGGTCAGCGTCTCGTGCAGCGGCGTGGTGGCGTAGGAGAAGAACAGCGGCACCGGGCGCTCGGCCGAGCTGACCGTGGTGGAGGGCCGGCCGGTGCGCTTGGTCAGGTCTTCCTCGAACCGGGTGACATCGCCCAGCGTGGCCGACATCAGCAGGAACTGCGCCTTCGGCAGCTCCAGCAGCGGCACCTGCCAGGCCCAGCCCCGGTCCGGGTCGGCGTAGAAGTGGAACTCGTCCATGACCACCTGGTGGATCGGCGCGTCCGCGCCCTGCCGCAGCGCCAGGTTGGCCAGCACCTCGGCGGTGCAGCAGATGATCGGCGCGTCGGCGTTCACCGCGGCGTCGCCGGTCATCATGCCGACGTTGGCCGCGCCGAAGGTCTCGATCAGGGCGAAGAACTTCTCCGACACCAGGGCCTTGATCGGTGCCGTGTAGTAGCTGCGCTCACCCCGGGCCAGGGCGTAGAAGTGCGCGCCCGCCGCCACCATGCTCTTGCCCGAGCCGGTGGGCGTGGCGAGGATGACGTTCGACCCGGAGACGATCTCGATCAGCGCGTCCTGCTGGGCCGGGTAGAGCTGGAAGCCCTGCTCGACGGTCCACTCGGTGAACGCCTCGAAGATCTCGTCGGGGTCGGCATCGGGGCCAGGGGTCTGGGGGAGTCGATCGAGCAGCGTCATGATCTGCCCATGCTCTCACCTCACCCCGCCCGCACCGATCCGGATCGATCCGGATCGAGGACGGCCGCGGCGGGCACGACCTCAGTAGGCCGGGTCGAACGCGTTGAAGGCCTGGACCGACAGCAGGCCCGGCCGCTCCACCCGCATCACCTCGCGCAGGGCGCGCACGGCCCGGCCGGTCAGGTCGCCGGCGGCCTCCGCGTCGATCGGTCCCGCGTGGTTGATCTGCCAGTTCTCTCACTCCGGGTTGCCGGTGATCCCGAAGCCCAGCTCCTGTAGCCGCTGCTCGTCCGCCCCGGTCAGCTCGGCCCCGTCCTTACCGCCAGGAGGCCACCTGCTGGAACCCGTGCCGCCGGGCGGTGGGCGGCCCGAGCACCTCGACGGCCACCCGCAGGGTGCGCTCGAACTCGTCACCCAGCGCCAGGGCGCCCGCGGCGGTCCGGTTCGCCGGCCGGCCCGGCGCGAACAGCGCCAGGGTGGTCGTGATCACCTTCGAGTCCTGCCAGGCCACCCGGGCGTCCCGGGGCTCCGGCGCAACCGGTCCCGGGTCCACCGTGACGCCCAGGTCGTCGTCCTCGATCCAGGTCCAGCCGAGCCGTTCCAGCACGGCCGGCAGCTCGTCGGCCGCCCAGCCCCAGCGGGTCCCGCCGATCCGTTCCATCAGTTCCCGCACCACGTCGTCCTTCGGCTCCGCGTCCATGCGGGCCCAAAATAATGGACGACGAGGAGCCCCTTCCGGAGCCCTCGTCGTCCATCAGATCTCTGGTGGATCAGGGTGGATCAGGCTGAGGCGATGGCCGCCACCGGCGAGATCCGCGCGGCCCGCCGGGACGGCAGCACCGAGGCCAGGGCCCCCGCCACCGTGGCCACCACCAGGATCGACAGCACCTGGGCCACCGGGACCGCGATGTGCACGCCACCCGTGCCACCGATCGCGGCCTTCACCGCGAGCACCCCGTAGACCGAGCCCAGCACCACCCCGATCGCGGCGGCCACACCGGCGATCAGCATCGCCTCCCACAGCAGCATCCAGCGCAGCTGGCCGCGGGTCAGGCCGAGGGCCCGCAGCACGCCGGACTCCTTACGGCGCTCCAGCACCGACAGCGCCATCGTGTTACCGACACCGATCAGAGCGATCACCACCGCGACGGCGAGCAGGCCCAGCACGATCAGCAGCAGGATGTCGAGCAGCTGGTCGAAGCTCGCCCGCTCCTCCGCCGACCCGCCGAGCGTGCTCGCCGGGTCCACGTCGGCCGCCGCGTCGGAGATCGCGGTCAGCGTGTCACCGCGCTCGCCGGCGGGCAGGTCGTCGGCCAGCCGGGCCCAGGTCTCCTGAATGTTCGCTTCCGGGTTCAGTTTCGCCAGGTCGCCGCTGGTCATCCGGGGGTTGCTCACCTGGTCACCGACCACGTGGGCGGTGAGCCGAACACTGCGGCTGCCCGACGTCACCGTCAGCGGCTCGCCCTCCACGGCCTTCCAGTCCTCGGCGTACCACTCCGGCACCACGATCGTGCCCGCCGACGGCACCAGCCCGGCCTGGTCGGAGCGCACCACGTCGGCGGCCTTCACCGGGTCGACGCCGAGCGCGTAGCTCTCCTCCCGGCCCACCCGGATCTCGCCACCGAGCACCGGCATCGCCGCGGTCACGTTCTCCACCCCGGAGACGGTGCCGGTCAGCGTGGCCGGGGAGCCCTCGGAGCGGCCGCTGGTGAGCACCACGTCGGTCGGGTAGTGGTCGTCGATGGAGGCCGAGGCGGACGCCCGGGTGGTCGCCGCGCCCACCACCATCGTGGTGCAGAGCGTCACGCCGATGATCAGCGCGGTGGCCGTGGCGGCGGTGCGCTGCGGGTTGCGGGTCGCGTTGAGGGCGGCCAGTTTTCCGGGCACCCGCCCGGCCGGGCCGATCAGCCGGCCGGCCAGCCCGACCGCGAGCGGCACCAGCCAGCGGGCCAGCAGCAGCACGGCGAGGAAGGTGATCATGCCGCCCACGGTGGCCACGATCAGGATGTTCTCCTGCCCGCCGTACCAGGCCAGCGCCACCCCCGGCACGGCCAGCAGCAGACCGGCGACCCGGCGGAACAGCCCGCCCCGGGCGTTGACCGGCGGAGCGTCCATCGGGCGCATCGCGGCCAGCGGGGCCACCTTGGTGGCCTTCCGGGCCGGGTTGAACGCCGCGACCATGGTGACCACGGTGCCCAGGGCCAGGCCGATCAGCACCGGCCGCAGCGAGAGCGAGATCCCGGCCAGCGGCACCGGCGAGTTCTGGTATCCCGCTGCCAGCGCGGAAACCCCTGCGGCCAGGCCGATCCCGGCGCCCACTCCGAGGGCCGAGGCGACCAGGCCGATCACGAACGACTCCACCAGCACGCCGCGCCGCAACTGCCGGCCGCCGGCCCCGATGGCCCGCAGCAGAGCCAGCTCACGCACCCGCTGGGCCAGCAGCACGGCGAAGGTGTTGGCGATCACCAGGGCACAGACGAACACCGCGATCGCCGCGAACATCAGCAGCACCGTGGTCAGCTCGGCGTTGCCGGAGCTCATCTCGTTGGCGATCTCCTCCGACTGCTCCTCACCGGTGCGGGCGGTCAGATGCCGACCCACCGCGGAAGTGTCCAGCACGGAACGGATCTCGGCGGTCAGCGCGTCCGGGGTGACCCCGTCGGCCCCGGCCACCCGGATCGCGTCCACCTCGGTGGCGCCCCAGGCCGCGGCCTGCTGCGGGGTGGCCCAGAACTGCTGGTTGCCGATGGCCGTGATGCCGGAGGCGCGGTCGGTGATGCCGACCACGGTGGCCCGGGCCGTGCTGCCCCCGGAGATCTGCTCGCCCTGGTCGTCGTACTCCGGTTCGAGCTGGAGCTCCACCGTCGAGCCGACCTCCAGACCGCGCCCCGGGGCGGCGATCACCTGGCCGTCCCCCGTCGGCCAGGTGCCCTCGTCGAGCTGCTGCCAGCGCAGCGTCTCGTCGGTGGCCAGCGACTGCACCTGGGCGAACCGGTAGCCGTCGCCCTCCGGCAGCCGGGCGCTGAGGTACACGCTGCTGTCGACGGCCAGCGCGGCCACGTCGGGCAGCCGGCGCAGGTCGTCGGCGATCGCGGTGGTCTGCTGCGCGGTGGGGGGTTCGCCGTCCATGTTCCAGTCGGTGGCGACGACCGCGTCGGTGTGCAGGTACTGGCTCGAAAGAGCGCCGAAGACGGTTTCTTTCGAGCTGTCGTTGAGCACCAGGGTGGCCACCACGAAGCCGACGGCGATGACGATGGCCAGGGCGGTGGCGACCAGCCGGTGGGCCTGGGTGCGCAGTTGCGCGAGGCTGAGCGACAGCACGGTCAGCCTCCCAGGTGACGCAGCGCGTCGAGCACGCTGTCGGTGGTCGGTGCGGCGATGTCCCCGGCGACGGAGCCGTCGGCCAGCAGCACCACCCGGTCGGCGTAGGAGGCGGCGACCGGGTCGTGGGTGACCATGACGACGGTCTGCCCGGTCTCCCGCACGCTGGCCCGCAGCATGCTGAGAACCTCTGCGCCGGAGGTGGAGTCGAGGTTGCCGGTGGGCTCGTCGGCGAACACCACGTCGGGCCTGGGCAGCAGGGCCCGGGCGATCGCGACGCGCTGCTGCTGGCCGCCGGACAGCTCGGTGGGGCGGTGGGTGAGCCGCTCGGTCAGCCCGAGTCGCTGCACGATCGAGTTGTACCACTCCCGGTCCGGGCTGCGCCGGGCCAGCGTCATCGGCAGCTCGATGTTGGCCTGGGCGTTCAGGGCGGGGATCAGGTTGAAGGCCTGGAACACGAAACCGATGCGGTCACGGCGCAACCGGGTCAGCCTGGCGTCGTTCATGCCGGTCAGCTCGGTGTCGCCGAGCCAGACCTGACCCGCCGACACCGAGTCCAGGCCGGCCAGAACATGCATCAGGGTGGACTTCCCGGAGCCGGAGGGGCCCATGATCGCGGTGAAGGCGCCCTTGTCGAAGGCGACGTCGACACCGCGCAGGGCCGCGACCGCGTTCTCGCCACGGCCGTACATCTTGCGCACACCGTGGGCCCGGACCGCGGCCTCCCGGGGCGGTTCCGCCCCGCCGGGACCGGACCACTGAGCCGGCTGCGCCGTTGTCCAGGACATCGGATTCTCCCTCGTGTCAGGTGTTTCGAACGAGAACGAATCTATGGACGACGCACGGGTGGGCACATCGCGCCGCGGGATGATCCGCGGCCGTCAGACCAGGGTCTGACCCGTCAAACCAGCGGACGACGGCGAGCCCGTCACGAGCTCACCGTCGTCCCCTGTTGTCGCTCCTGCTCGCCTACGGCCGGACGACGCCCAGCTGGTAGGCGAGCACGACGATCTGCACCCGGTCGCGGGCGGCGGTCTTGGTCAGCACGCGTCCCACATGGGTCTTCACGGTCGCCTCGGAAACCACGAAGTGCGAGGCGATCTCGGCGTTGCTCAGGCCGTTGGCCATCAGCACGAACACCTCGTACTCGCGCGGTGTGAGCTCGGCCAGCAGCCGCGGCATCGGGTGGTCCGGGTCGCCCGCCGCCGGGGCCTGGGCCAGGGCGGCGGCCGGATCGGGCGTGCCGGGGGAGAAGGCGGGCCGGGGCCGTTCGGCCGGTGCGGTGGGTTGCGCGACGGCCGGGGTGCCGAACACCTCCGGGCCCCGGCCCTGGGCCAGGATCGGCCCGATGTGGTGCAGCAGGCGCCGGGTCGAGCTCGCCCCGATCACCGCGTCGCCGGCGAACACCGTGCGCACGGCGGCCAGCATCTCTTCCGGCGGAGCGTCTTTCAGCAGAAAGCCGCTGGCCCCGGCCCCGATCGCGGACATCACGTATTCGTCCAGGTCGAAGGTGGTCAGCACGACCACCTTCGGGGCGTCCGGCCCGGCGACGATGCGGCGGGTGGCCTCGATGCCGTCCATGCGGGGCATCCGCACGTCCATCAGCACCACGTCCACCCGGGTGGCCGCCAGCAGGGCCACGGCCTCCTCCCCGTTGGACGCCTCGACCAGCACACTCAGATCGGGCTGGGAGTCGATCACCATCCGGAACCCGGCCCGCACCAGTTGCTGGTCGTCGACCAGCGCCACACGGATCGGGCCGCCGGCCGGGGACCCGGACTCGAACTCGCTCTCGGGAGGCGTCACGAGCGTTGACCGTAGGGCAGATGGGCCCGGACCCCGAAACCGCCTCCCTGACGGGCCCCGGCCTCGATGCTGCCGCCGTACAGGGTGGCGCGCTCGCGCATGCCGATCAGGCCCTGGCTGCCCGGCCCGGCGGGGGCGGCGGCCGCGCCCCGGCCGTCGTCCTCCACCCGGATCTCCAGCGCGTCGGTCAGCCAGGCCAGGCGTACCCAGGCGGTGGCGTTCGGCCCGGCGTGCTTGAGCACGTTGGTCAGTGACTCCTGCACGATCCGGTACGCCGCCAGGCCGGGCCCGGCGGGCAGCACGATCGGCTCGCCGAGCACCTCCAGCTCGACGGTCAGGCCGCTGGCCCGGACCTGCTCCACCAAGTCCTTGATCGCCTCGGTGTCGGGCTGCGGGGTGAGCTGCTGGGTGCTGTCGTCACGCAGCACGCCGAGCAGGGCCCGCATGTCCGCCAGGGCCTGCCGGCCGGTGGCCGAAATGGTCTCAAGTGCGGTGATGGCGGCATCGGGATTGTGTTGTGCGGCATACCGTCCGCCGTCCGCCTGGGAGATCGTGACGGACAGCGAGTGCGCGACGACGTCGTGCATCTCGCGAGCGATCCGGGCCCGCTCGGCGGTCGCGGCCAGCTGGGCCTTCTGCTCGGCCTCCGACTCCAGCAGCCGGGAGCGTTCCTCGCGCCGGGCCTCGTCCCGGATCCGGAACCGCCGCATCCGGCCCATCGCCCAGATGCCGAACAGCACGGTCGACATGAAGGTGAGCGCGAACGGTGCGTCGCTGCCCAGGTCCATCACGCCCTGGTAGGCCATGGTGAAGGCGCCGGCGACCCAGGCCACCGCCGCCGCGGTCCAGCCGGCCCAGCGCGGGCCGTAGGCGGTGACCGCGTAGAGGGAGCAGAACGCCGCGATCACCGCGATGCCGAGGAACGTGGAGACGCCGCTGAGCGTGACCACCGTGCCGAAGAAGCCGACGGCCAGCGCGGAGCGCACGGGATGACGGCGCCGCCAGGCCAGGGCGCCGACCATGGCCATGGCCGGGCCCCAGGCGAAGACGCTCTGGCCGGAGAGCGCGGCGATGAACAGCACGCCCACGACCGCCACGAACCCGGCGCAGACGGCGTCCACCTCGTACGGGTGCCCACGCAACCACCGGTAGGTGGCTTCCAGCTGGGGGACGTCCTCGTTCTCGCTCACCCGGCCACCGTACGTACGGCGCCGTTCCGGCACGTCAGACCGGCGGGGGATCTGTGGACGTCAGACCGGGGTAGGACGCCGGTGGTCACCTCGGGCGTGTGGTCGCCTCGGGCGGTGGCGCTTCGGGTACGGCGCAGGACAGGCCCGGGCCGTCGGGCCCGGGCCTGTCCTGCCGGTGAGTCAGTTGTCGTTCTCGCCGTACGGGTTGTCGCGCAGGTTCCGCAGCTCGGCCTCGGCCTGCTGCTGGGCGGCCAGGGCCGACACCCCGCGCGGGGCGTTCGGGTCGGGCTTCACCCCGGCGTAGAACACCCGCCAGTTCTCCCGCCAGCCACCGAACGCGTCGGAGTCCAGCTTGTGCTTGCCCTTCCCGACCAGGTTGCGGCGCCGTTCCACCGTGTCGAACTGCGACTGCATCATGCGCAGGTCGCTGAACAGGAAGGTCATGGCCTCCGGCGTGAAACGCCAGTAGTCCACCGGGCAGGGGTGGTAGCGCCAGCTGAACAGGGTGGAGTGGTAGGTGAAGCCGCCCGGGCGCAGCAGCCGGGCGATCTCGCCGGCGGCCAGCCACGGCTCCCGGATGTGCTCGAACACGTCGACGCTGATGATCGCGTCGAAGCTGCCGGTCTCCAGCTCGGGGCAGTTGGTGATGTCGCCCTGGATCACACCGGGCTCGGAGATCTCCAGGTCGAGGCAGCTGTAGTCGAAGCCCGGGAACCAGTCCTTGTAGGGATTGGCGCGTCCTCCGATTTCCAGGATTCGCCCGTTCTTCACCCCGGATTTGCCGAGCATCGTCTTGATGTGCTGGCCGATGCGCTCGGTCCGCGGCGGGAAAGCCTCGAAGTTCTGCTCGAGCTTCTCCCGGGAACGGGCCTGCTCCAGGAGCTTGGCATCGGCCGGGGAGAGCTCGGCGCCGGACGAGGAATCCTGCGCCTGACCTCGGCGTCTGGCCAGCCGACGCAACTGCTCGGTCACCACGTAGAGCCTCCGCTCGGTAAGGGCCGCCGGAACGTGACGGTCAAGTGTGGATCCGCTGTGGATGCACAAGGGGACGGCCAAAAACCTTACACTCCGCAGGTGCCCCATCATGTGATCGCTGTTGCAGAATCGGACTCCTTCCTGAAGTGGGCCGTGAGTCTCTTCGGCCAGCTGCCCGCCGGGACGAAGACGGAGGTGGTCGTCGCCTGTTCACCGGCCAGACCCTCCGCCTCGCAACGCGTTGCGGCCCTCAGCGGCACGACCTACGAGGGACTCGACCCGGAGGTGCTGTCACCGGCGCAGCTGGCCCGGCGGGTGGAGCGGGACAAGCCCGACGCGGTGCTGCTGGCCTGCACCGGGCCGAGCGTGCACGCCTACAGCGAGGCGATCAGCAAGCAGCCGCACCGGCCGGTGGTGATGACCGGCATCCCCGGCATCGCGATCCCGGCCCGGCGCCGGGCCTGGGGCTATCGCGGCGCCGTCGACCTCTGGGTGGTGCACAGCCACCGCGAGGCCGAGGAATACGACCAGGTCCGCCAGCAGATGGGCATGAACGGCCGGCTGGGCCTGGCCACCATCCCCTTCCTGGCCAAGCCGGCCGAGATCGTGCCGGCCCAGGAACTGGTCACCGGAACCACCGAGGCCGACCGGGCTTTCGAGAACTCCCCGAGCGATGCCGGCACCAGCGTGGAACCGCTGCGCGCCGCCGCCACCCCGCGTCGCAACCGTGTGCTCTTCGCCACTCAGGGCAAGGTGCCGCGGGTCAAGAGCGACCGGATCAAGATCCTGCTGAGCCTGGCCAAACTGGCCGCCAACCGCCCCGACCTGGAGGTCGTGGTCAAGACCCGCGGGGCGATCGGCGAGTTCCACACCCACCACGAGCCGCACCACTACGAATCTCTCTGGCACGAACTGGTTGCAGCGGGTGAGGTTCACGCCCCCGATGCGCTGACGTTCGCGGCCGGTTCGATGGGCGAACAGCTCGCCAACGCGGTCGCTCTGGTCACGGTGAGTTCCACGGCCGTACTCGAAGCGATGGCGTTGGACATTCCGGTGCTACTGATTGATGAATTCGGGGTGTCCGAGAACCTCATCAACCAGGTGTTCGTTGGTAGCGGCGTGATGGGTGGCCTCGACGAACTGGAGCAGGGTGACTTCCGGCATCCCGAAACCTGGTGGCTCGCAGACAATTACTTCCACCCTCGCAGCGACAACAACTGGATCGCTATGCTCGACCAGCTGGTCCAGGAAGCCCACGCGGGTGAGCTTCCCAGCATCGCCTCCGGTATCAACCGCAACCGGTCGGCGAAGCGACGGAAGCTCGACCAGCTTCGTCTGACCCCTGCGGGCAGTGCCTTCGTCCGCAGCCGGGTCAAGATGCGCCAGCGGGTGCGAGACGTTTCACAGTCGCTGGCAAGCAGGTCGTCGCAGAGTTCCTGATTGTGTCGACCAACGGATGCTGATTGTTAACACAGGCCCTCGACAGCATCCGTAACCTAAACTCTCGCTCTCCGGGATCGTGGCCGACGAGGGGCTGTCCGAATCCTGCCGGTGTCCCACACACTTGGGAACACTCCGGGGCAATCCGCCGGAGACTAGAGGGCCCTCCAGGCTTTGAAGGAGCACTAATGACTGCTGGACCCAGTAAGACGATCGCGCCGGTCGAGATCGGCGGCCGTCTGGTCGGACCCGACCAGCCGGTGTACGTCATCGCCGAGATCGGTCTGAACCACAACGGTGACGTCGCGATCGCCAAGCAGCTGATCGACATCGCCCACGAGGCCGGTTGCGACGCGGTGAAGTTCCAGAAGCGCACGCCGGAGATCTCGACTCCGAAGGACATGCGCGACGTCATGCGGGAGACCCCCTGGGGCACCATGACGTACCTCGACTACCGCTACCGGGTGGAGTTCGAGGAGGAGCAGTACGCGGAGATCGACAACTACTGCTCCAAGCTGGGCATGCACTGGTTCGCCTCGCCGTGGGACGTGCCCTCGGTGGAGTTCCTGGCGAACAAGTTCGACGTCGTCACCTACAAGGTGGCCTCGGCCTCGCTGACCGACCTCGAGCTGCTGACGGCGATGAAAGAGACCGGCAAGCCGGTCATCCTCTCGACGGGCATGTCGACCATCGAGGAGATCGACAAGGCCGTGGAGACCCTCGGCACCGACAAGCTCGTGATGATGCACGCCACGTCGACCTACCCGATGCCGGCTCACGAGGCCAACCTGCGCACGATCACCACGCTGCGCGAGCGCTACGGCGTTCCGGTGGGCTACTCGGGCCACGAGCGGGGTCTCCAGATCAGCCTGGCGGCCGTCGCCCTCGGCGCGGTCACGGTGGAGCGTCACATCACCCTCGACCGCACCATGTGGGGCTCGGACCACTCCGCCTCGCTGGAGCCGGAAGGCCTGCGTCACCTGGTGCGCGACATCCGCATCATCGAGGAGGCCCTGGGCGACGGCGTCAAGCGCGTCTTCGAGGGTGAGCTGAAGCCGAAGTCCCGCCTCCGCCGCATCGGATAATCAATCCCGTGACCGACGTGACCGGTACCGCGCAGGCCTGGGTGGAGTCTCCGTTCCAGCTCCTCGGAGCGCTGGAGGCACATGCCTCGGGCCGGCTCGGTGAGCGGCTCGTCGTCCTTCCCCGGAAGGATGTCGAGCCGCTGGTGACGGCGGTCGCGGAGGTCACCCGGCTGGGACTCCCGGCCGGGGTGACCATCTCCCTCCCCACGGGGGCGCCGCGTCGCGGCGGCGACGACCTCGCCGTCGGCGACGCATTCTCCGGGGCTGTGCACCGCCTGCTGGTGCAGGCGCCGCCCCGCCGCCTCGTCCTTCTCGACGACGGCCGCTCCACCCGCCGGGTGATGGACGCCATCCTCGACGAAGACATTCCGCTGACCAGGCCGCACGTCCGGCAGTCCGCGCACCGCGCGGTGCTGGCGCGGATGGCCAAGCGCAGACTGCTGAAGATGATCGACGCCGGCCGGGTGCGGGTGATCACCGCTCTTCCGCTGCCCGAGCGGGTTCTCGACGAGGCCGCGCTGATCGGCCTGCCGATCGAGCCCAACGACTTCGCCTGGCTGCGGTCACTTCCCGACAGCGGCATCGGCTCCGGCCGGGACGGGCGGGAGACGGTCGTGCTCGGCACCTCGATGGTGGCGAACCGGCTGATCAAGGCCCAGCCCTATCTGGCCTGGGTGCGGCAGATGGCCAACGCCGGCCCGGTGGTCTACCGGGCCCACCGTCGCGAGAACGGCTCCACGCTGAGCCCGCTGACGAATTACCCGGGCATCACCATGATTCACGGCGAGGTTCCGGCCGAGATCGCCCTGCGCGGGATGTCTTCCCGACACCAAGTGGTGACACTGCCGACCACCGCCGTCTCGTCGCTGCGACTCATCGCGCCGCAGGCGAACATTCAGGAGTTCGCGGTGCCCGAGGACTGGTGGATGCCCGAGGTCGCGGAGAGCGTCCGGCGGCATCTGGTGCCCGACCCGGACTCGGACTTCCTTGAGATCACCCAGCATTCATGACTCTGGCCGTTCTGAGCCCCCCTCGCGGGCGGTATCCTCTTCGGTAGGGCCGAGAAGTGGCCCGGCCGGCGTGGATGCCTGAACGAGATAGCCGGACATGCTGCTGGCCCCTATCCGAGCTAGTCCCGAGGACCCCTCGTGAGTGACGCACCACCTGCCCAGAACCGTCCCCGAGTCGTCGCCGTCATTCCCGCCCGTGGCGGGTCGCAGGGCGTTCCGCTCAAGAACCTCGAGCCGGTGGGTGGCCGTAGCCTGCTCATGCGCGCGGTGACGGCGTGCCGTAAGTCCGAGCTGATCGATCTGGTGGTCGTCAGCTCCGACCACGCGGGCATCCAGGAGGAGGCCCGCCGGGCCGGTGCGGCCGTCGTGGTGCGTCCCGCCGCCATCGCCGGCAACACCGCTTCCTCGGAATCCGCTGTGCTGCACGCGATCACCGAGATCCAGGGCGACGGCCCGGCCCCCGAGGTGACCGTTCTGGTGCAGTGCACCAGCCCGTTCATGGACCCGGCGGACCTCGACGCGGCGATCGGCCGGGTGCTCTCGGGAGAGGCCGACTGCGCCTTCTCTGCGGTCGAAAGTCACGCGTTCCTCTGGAAATACGGGCCGGACGGCCTGATCGGCATCAACCACGACGCCAGCTTCCGCCCGCGCCGGCAGGATCGCGACACCGAATTCCGGGAGACCGGCGCGTTTTACGCCATGCGCACCGACGGTCTGCGACGTCACGGCCGGCGCTTCTTCGGCACCCTGGTGGCGCAGCGGGTGAACGACGACCACGCGATGGAGATCGACACCCCCGACGACCTGCACATCGCCCGGCTGCGCGCGGCGGTGCTGGAAGAGCAGGAGCGCATCGACGGGCTGCCGCTGATCGATGTCGACGCCCTGGTGATGGATTTCGACGGCGTGCACACCGACGACAGCATGTACCTGTCGCAGGAGGGCACCGAGAGCGTGCGGGTCAGCCGGGAAGACGGCATGGGCGTCAAGCTCGCCCGTCAGGCCGGGCTGAAGATGCTGATCCTCTCCACCGAGGTCAACCCGGTCGTCGCGGCCCGCGGCGCCAAGCTCCAGATCCCGGTGATCCACGGCCAGTCCGACAAGGCCCAGGCCCTGAAGGAGTGGGTCGCCGCCGAAGGGCTCGACCCCGAGCGGGTCGCATACGTCGGCAACGACGTCAACGACCTGGGCTGCCTGCGCATGGTGGGCTGGCCGATCGCGGTGGCCAACGCGCACTCCGACGTGATGGCGCTGGCCCGCCTCACGCTCAGCCGCTCCGGTGGGTCCGGCGCCGTGCGTGAGGTGTGCGAGCTGGTCATCTCGGCGATCAACCTCCGCGAGACGGCAGAGGCGGCAGAGGCCGTGCAGGCCTGATCCCGAACTACGCACCA
The DNA here is from genome assembly GCF_018499875.1 of Kineosporia corallincola. Taxonomy (GTDB): domain Bacteria; phylum Actinomycetota; class Actinomycetes; order Actinomycetales; family Kineosporiaceae; genus Kineosporia; species Kineosporia corallincola. Next base: position 79,005 of record NZ_JAHBAY010000015.1, read on the forward strand.
ACGAGAGACGCACGCCGACGATGCCGGCGTGCGTCTCTTATTTTACCGACCGCCGGTGTCTTCGGAGGGCGAATCTCCGGGCGGGTCTTGACAGTTTAATTCTTGCGCTGGAACACTTTCCGCGGAGTAGTCTGTCCGCGTGCTGGTCAAACTGCTTCGCGCACGGTTGCGCCCCTATCTCCCCGCCATCGGCTGGGTAGTCCTCTTCCAGCTGATCCAGACGGTAGCCACGCTCTACCTCCCCACTCTCAACGCCGACATCATCGACAAGGGTGTGGTCACGGGAGACACCGACTACATCCTCCGGGTCGGTGGTGCCATGCTCGGCGTCAGCCTGATCCAGATCGCCGCCCTCGCCGTCGCCGTCTACTTCGGCGCGCGCACGGCCGCGGCCCTGGGTCGTGACGTGCGCGGCGCGCTCTTCCGCCGTGTGCAGTCGTTCTCCACCCGCGAGGTGGGCCACTTCGGCACGCCGTCACTCATCACCCGCACCACGAACGACGTGCAGCAGGTCCAGATGCTGGTCCTGATGACGCTGACGTTCATGGTGTCCGCGCCGATCATGTGTGTCGGCGGCATCATCCTGGCGCTGCGTCTCGACGTGCCGCTGTCCGGCACGGTCGCCGTCGCGGTGCCGGTGCTCGGTGTCGCCGTGGGCCTGATCATCGCCCGCATGCGGCCGCTGTTCCGGCTCACCCAGGAGCGGCTCGACCGCATCAACAAGGTGCTGCGCGAGCAGATCACCGGGATCCGGGTGATCCGCGCGTTCGTCCGCGACGAGCGCGAGCGGGCTCGCTTCGAGCGGGCCAACACCGACCTGTTCGACGTGTCGCTGGCGATCGGCCGGCTGCTCGCCCTGATGTTCCCCACCGTCATGCTGGTGCTCAACCTGTCCAGCGTGGCCGTGCTCTGGTGGGGCGGCCACCGCATCGACGCCGGTCAGCTCGAGGTCGGTGAGCTCACCGCGTTCCTCAGCTACCTCATGCAGATCCTGATGTCGGTGATGATGGCGACCTTCATGTTCATGATGGTGCCGCGCGCCGAGGTGTCGGCCGAGCGCATCGAGGAGGTGCTCGACACCGAGACCAGTGTGGTGCCACCGGTTTCGCCCACCGCCCCGGGCGAGCTGCACGGCCGGCTGGAACTGCGCGACGTGGCCTTCCGCTACCCGGGTGCGGAGCGTTCGGTGGTCGAGGACCTGAACCTGATCGCGTCGCCGGGCCGCACCACGGCCATCATCGGCAGTACCGGCAGCGGCAAGACCACGCTGCTCAACCTGATCCCGCGGCTCTTCGACGCGACCGAGGGCGACGTGCTGGTGGACGGCGTCAGCGTGCGCGACCTCGACCCGGTCCGGCTCTCCGAGGCCGTGGCCCTGGTGCCGCAGAAGCCCTACCTGTTCAGCGGAACGGTGGCGAGCAACCTGCGCTACGGCCGGCCCGACGCCACCGACGAGGAACTCTGGAAGGCCCTGGAGACCGCTCAGGCCAGAGACTTCGTGAGCCGGATGCCGGAGGGGCTCGACAGCCCGATCGCGCAGGGCGGCACCAACGTGTCCGGCGGTCAGCGGCAACGTCTTTCGATCGCCCGGGCCCTGGTGCGCCGACCGGCGATCTATCTGTTCGACGACTCGTTCTCGGCCCTCGACTACGCCACCGACGCGGCCCTGCGCGGGGCGCTGTCGTCCGAGACCGAGGGCGCGACGGTGATCATCGTGGCGCAGCGGGTCAGCACGATCCGCGGCGCCGACCAGATCGTCGTGCTCGACGCCGGGCGCATCGTCGGCGTGGGCACGCACGGCGAGCTGATGGCCGGCAACGAGACCTACCGCGAGATCGTCCTGTCCCAGCTGACCGAGCAGGAGGCGGCATGAGTTCGCAGGCCGAGGAGAAGGCCCCGGCGCGCGGCCCGGGCCCGGTCGGTCCCCGGCCGGGCGGCGGGCCCGGTGCGCACATGGCCGGCCCGAGCGTCGAGAAGGCGCTCGACTTCCGCGGTTCCGCCAAGCGCCTGCTGCGCCGGCTGAGGCCGCAGCGGCCGTTGCTGATCGGTGCGCTGGTGCTGGGCGTGGGCTCGGTGGCGTGCAGCGTGATCGGCCCGAAGCTGCTCGGTGAGGCCACCGACGCCATCGTCGACGGTGCGGTGCTCGACCGGGCCGCCGGTATCGACTTCGGCCGGGTCGGCGACCTGGTGCTCCAGGTGCTCGCGGTGTATCTGGCGGCGTTCGTGCTCAGCCTGCTCCAGGGCCGGGTCGTGGCGTCGCTGGTGCAGCGGGCGGTGTTCAGCCTGCGCGAGGAGACCCAGGCCAAGCTGGCCCGGCTGCCCCTGAGCTACTTCGACGGGCAGCCGCGCGGCGAGGTGCTGAGCCGGGTCACCAACGACGTCGACAACCTCCAGCAGTCGATGCAGCAGACCTTCAGCCAGCTGGTCACCTCGCTGCTGACGATCATCGGTGTGCTGTCGATGATGTTCTGGATCTCGCCGCTGCTGGCCCTGATCGCGCTGGTCACGGTGCCGGTGTCGATCGTGGTCACCGGGGTGATCGGCAAGCGCGCGCAGCCGCAGTTCATCCGGCAGTGGGGCAGCACCGGCCGGCTGAACGGGCATGTCGAGGAGATGTTCACCGGCCACGAGCTGGTCACCGTGTTCGGCCGTCAGGACGAGGCCGCGCGCACCTTCGACGAGCACAATGATGCGTTGTACCAGGCCAGTTTCCGGGCGCAGTTCATCTCCGGGCTGATCCAGCCGTCGATGATGTTCATCAGCAACATCAACTACGTGCTGGTCGCGGTGGTCGGCGGTCTGAGGGTGGCGAACGGGCACCTGTCGATCGGTGAGGTCACGGCGTTCATCACCTACTCGCGCCAGTTCGGCCAGCCGCTCACCCAGGTGGCCAGCATGGCCAACCTGCTCCAGTCGGCGATCGCCTCGGCCGAGCGGATCTTCGCCCTGCTCGACGCGAAGGAGCAGGCCCCCGACCCGGCCGCCGCCCAGCACCCCGAGAAGGTGCGCGGGCTGGTCGAGTTCGACGACGTCAGCTTCCGCTACCAGGACGACCGGCCGCTGATCGACAACCTGTCGCTGCGGGTCGAGCCGGGTCAGACGGTGGCCATCGTCGGCCCCACCGGCGCGGGCAAGACCACCCTGGTCAACCTGCTCATGCGGTTCTACGAGCTGAACGGCGGCCAGATCCGCCTGGACGGCGTCGACACCGCCGCGATGACCCGCGACGACCTGCGCGAGCAGTTCGGCATGGTGCTGCAAGACGCCTGGCTGTTCGGCGGCACGATCGCGGAGAACATCGCCTACGGGGCCGACGACGCCACGCAGGAACAGATCGTCGCCGCCGCACAGGCCACCCACGTGGACACCTTCGTGCGCACGCTGCCGGGTGGCTACGACACGGTGCTCGACGACGAGGGTTCCGACGTCAGTGCCGGTGAGCGGCAGCTGATCACCATCGCCCGGGCCTTCCTGGCGCAGCCGCAGATCCTGATCCTCGACGAGGCGACCAGCTCGGTCGACACCCGCACCGAGGTGCTGATCCAGCAGGCGATGGGTTCGCTGCGTCAGGGCCGCACGAGTTTCGTGATCGCGCACCGGCTTTCCACCATCCGCGACGCCGACGTGATCCTGGTGATGGAGTCGGGCCGCATCGTCGAGCAGGGCAACCACGAGAAGCTGCTGGCGGCCCAGGGGGCCTACGCCAAGCTCTACTCCGCGCAGTTCGCCCAGCCGGCCGACGCGATCGAGTAGGAGCGAGATCGAGGACGGCGGGGAGCGCGTGCGGGCTCCTCGCCGTCATCCATTTCCGGCATGTCTAGAGTTACCCGGGTGACCTCAACAGACATCACCGCGGGCAGCCCCGACCACTCCGATTCCTCGGGCCAGATCGTGTACGCACGGTCCGCCTTCGGGGTCACCTCCGCCGGTGAGCCGGTGGAGCGGTGGATCATGGACGACGGGACGCTGCGCGTCAGTGTCCTGACCCTGGGCGGCAACATCCAGGCCCTCGAAGTGCCCTCCGGTGACGGCGAGGGACGGGTGGACGTCGTCCTCGGGTTCGACGACGTGACCGGCTACGAGAAGACCAAGGCCTACATCGGTGCCCTGGTCGGCCGGGTCGCCAACCGCCTCACCGACTCGGCCTTCTCGCTCGACGGCACGCAGTACCGGGTGACCGCGAACGAGGGCGCCAACTCGCTGCACGGTGGCGTCGACGGCTTCAACCGGCGGATCTGGGCGGCCGAGCCGGTCGAGGGCGGTCTGCGGCTGAGCCTGACCAGCCCGGACGGCGACCAGGGCTACCCCGGCGAGCTGACCGTCACGGTCGACTACCTGCTCCTGCCCGGCGGCACCTTCCGCATCCGCTACGGCGCCACCACCACCGCGCCGACGGTGGTGAACCTGACCCAGCACGCCTACTTCAACCTGGGCGGCGGGGTGCACACGGCGAACCCGTCCACCGACGGCCACACCCTGCGCGTCGCGTCCGGCCACTACACCCCGGTCGACCAGGCCCTGCTGCCCTCCGGCGAGATCGCCCACGTCGTCGGCACCCCGATGGACCTGCGCACGGCCCAGCCCCTGGACTTCCTGAACCTCGACCACAACCTGGTGCTCGACACGGAGGAGGCCGCGCCGGAAGAGGCCGGGCACGGCCACGGGCACGGCCACAGCGGCCCGGGCCTGCACTTCTGCGCCGAGCTGAAGCACGAGGCCAGCGGCCGCACCCTGACCGTGAGCACCAGCGAGCCGGCCGTGCAGGTGTACACCGGCAGCCAGCTCGACGGCTCGGACACCGGCAAGGACGGCATCGTGTACCCGGCCTCGGCCGGCGTCTGCCTGGAGACCCAGAACTTCCCGGACGCCCCGAACCACGCGGACTTCCCGTCGATCGTGCTGCGGCCGGGCGAGCACTACCTGACCGTGACGGACTGGGCGTTCAGCGTCTGAGAACTTCCTGTCCGGCCGCTGTCACGGAACCACGGCGGCCGGACAGGTGGCGGCTGTGGGGATCACCGGGGCCGACGACGCCTTCAGACGTCTGTATGCCGACAACTTCTCCGCGATCCTGAACTACGCGCGGCGCCGGGTGAGGCATCCCGACGACGCCGCGGACCTGGTCGCGGACACCTTCCTGGTCGCCTGGCGGCGCCGCACCGAGGTGCCGCCGGGCGGCGACGCCCGGCTCTGGCTCTTCCCCCAGCCTCCGGCCGGGAGGTGCCCCCAGGGGTGGCCCGGCTGGTGCTGGCCAACCACGACCGCGGCGAGCAGCGCCGGCTGCGGCTGGGCGAGCGGCTGCGGCGCGAGCACCGGGTCTACCCGATCACCGCCGACCCGGCCGACGAGCTGATCGGCGTGCGCGCGGTGCGCGAGGCCCTGGCCGGGCTGGAGCCGAACGACCGCGAGGTGCTGGAGCTGACCGTGTGGGAGCAGCTGGCACCGCGCGAGATCGCCGTGGCACTCGACCTTTCGCCCCAGGTGGTGCGGGCGCGCGACTGACCCGGGCCCGGGCCCGGATGCGGGCTCGGATGGAAAGTGACGACCGGCGTCACGTTTCCGGGGGCACCGGACAGAACCGGTATGTCCGCACCGTGTCCGTGCCGAAGGAGGGAAAGGCGTGAAGGACTCCGAGATCGACCGGCTGATCCGGCTGGCCCAGCCCGGGCCGGTGCCCGGCGCCGCTCTCGCCGAGGCCGGGCAGGAACTCCTGGAGGAGATCATGTCCGACGAACAGCGTCACGAAATCATCGGCAGCACGCAGGAACCCGCCGCGATCGTGCCGGCCGCGGCGGCCCGTCGCCGCTCGCCCGCCCGGCGGCGTCTGGTGGGCCTGGCCGCGGCGGCCGCGGTGGTGGCTGCCGTCGTCACCCCTGCCCTGGTGTTCGGCCGCGGTGGGGCCGCTGCCACCCCGGCCGCGGCTCCCGCCGCGGTGACGGTGATCCCGGAGACCGACGAAACCTACTTCCTGATGGACGATCCGGCCTGGACGATCGACTACGTCAGTGAGCGGTCACGGAACGAGGGGGAGATCCGGTTCGTCGACCGGAAGCGGGAACTGGAGATCAACTGGTACCCGAACTCCAACTACCAGAACCTCTTCGAGGACCGCAGCTACGAGAACCCGCCCCGGGACTTCACCTTCCTCGGGCGGGAGGGCTCGCTGTTCCGCAACGGCGACGGCGAGTTCGAGGTGATGGTGAAGTACGAGAAGACGTTCGTCGACGTCCGCACGTCGGGCACCGCCACCCGCGCCGACCTGGACACGGTGCTGGCCGGACTGCGCCAGGTCACGGTGGAGCAGTGGTACGCCGGGCTGCCGGAATCGGTGGTCACCCCGGACGAGACCACGCGTGTCGCCCGCCAGATGCTCGAAGACATTCCGGTGCCCGAGGGTTTCGACGCCTCGGTGTTCGACGTCGACTTCGCCGCGAACTACTACCAGTTCGGGGCGCGGGTCACCGGCACCCTGTCGTGCCTGTGGTTCCAGGACTACGAGCAGGCCCGCGCCGCCGGTGACCAGGACGGCATGACGGCGGCCGGTGAGGCGCTGGCCGCCAGCAAGCAGTGGAAGGTGCTGGGGGAGATGGAGCGGGAAGGAGCCTGGGGGCAGGTGCTCGGGGACTACGTGCACCAGGCGGTGGCGGGCGACGAGGTCAGCGACTACCGCTCCGGTCTGGGGTGCGACGACTGGGTGTACTGATCCGTGGTGGCGGTCCGGCCACCTCCGGACCGTCATCGCCCGGTGTTACCCATAGGCTGTCCGTCATGACCGAAGTGCAGGCGGAGGGCGCCGTGGCGCCGCTGCGATGGGGGATCATCGGTACCGGGGGAATCGCCGCGAGGTTCGCGGCCGACACCGCCCTGCTGGACGGCACGCAGGTCACCGCGGTCGGCTCGCGAACCGTGGAGCGGGCGGCCGGGTTCGCCGCCGACCAGGGCATCCCGGCACACCACGGCAGCTACCAGGCGCTGGTCGCCGACCCCTCGGTGGACGCGGTCTACGTGGCCACCCCGCACCCCTTCCACGCCGAGCACGCCCTGCTGGCCATCGCCGCGGGCAAGCACGTGCTGGTGGAGAAGCCCTTCACGATGAACGCCGTCGAGGCCCGCACCGTGGTCGAGGCCGCGCGCCGGGCCGGGGTGTTCTGCATGGAGGCGATGTGGACCCGCTTCCTGCCGCACATGACCCGGCTGCGCGAGCTGCTGGCCGAAGGGGCGATCGGCGAGGTGCTGGCGCTGGGCGTCGACCAGGGCATGCGGTTCCAGCAGGACCCGGAGCACCGGCTGTTCGCCTTCGAGCTGGGCGGCGGCGCGCTGCTCGACCTCGGCATCTACCCGTTCTCGTTCGCCTCCATGGTGTTCGGCGCCCCGCAGACCGTGCGGGCCAGTGCCAGCCCGGCGTTCACCGGCGTCGACGGCACCACCTCGGCGGTGCTCACCTACGGCAACGGCGCGCACGCCGTGATCCTGTGCAGCGCCACCGTGGCCACCCCGATGAAGGCCTGGATCGCCGGCACCGAGGGCCGCGTCGAGCTGGACCGGCAGTGGTACTCGGGCAGCAGTGCGATCACCCTGACCCGCGCCGACGGCAGCACCGAGCGGTTCGAGCCGGTCGAGGGCATGGTGCGGGGCAACGCCAAGGGCATGCGCTACCAGGTGGCCGAGGCGGTCGCCCGGATCCGCGCCGGTGAGCTGGAGAGCCCGGTGATGCCGCTGGACGAGACGATCTCGATCATGGGCATCCTGGACGAGGTGCGGGACCAGATCGGCCTGGTCTACCCGGAGTCCTGACGAAGGCCGATTCCGCCGGATTCGGTCGTAGTCTCAAGAAAGTCGCGCGGCAACGTTAGTAGAGTGGCGGCATCATGATTGCCGGAACCGCGACGGACATCCCTCTGCTGACGTGGTCGATCTTCGACGGTCACGGTGTGCGCGCGGCGGTGACCACGCGTGCCGGTGGCGTCAGCTCGGGCCGCTACGAGTCGCTGAACCTCGGGCTGCACGTCGCTGACGACCCGGACGCCGTCCGGGTGAACCGCGAGCGCGCCGCCCGGGCGTTCGGCGTGGCACCCGGCGACCTGGTTTTCGCCAAGCAGGTGCACGGTGCCGAGGTGGCCGCCGTCACCGCACCGGGCCAGAAGAACATCGAGGCCGACGCCCTGATCACCGCCGAGCCCGGTCCGGTGCTGGTGATCATGGTGGCCGACTGTGTGCCGCTGGTGCTGTTCGACCCGGTGCGCCGGGTGGCCGCCGCGGTGCACGCGGGCTGGCCCGGCACGGTCGCCGGCATCAGCGCCGCCACCGTGCGCGCCCTGGCCGAGCAGGGCAGTGACCCGGCCGACCTGCTGGTCGGCATCGGCCCCTCGATCTCGCCCGACCGCTACCAGGTGGGGGCAGACGTCGAGGTGAAGGCCCGGCAGGCGTTCGGCGACCGGGCCGGCGAGGTGATCCGGCCCGACGGAACCGGCCGGTGGACCTTCGATCTGTGGCGTGCCAACATCATTCAGCTCACCGAGGCCGGTGTCCGGCCGCAGGCGATCGAGCTCGCGGGCCTGGACACCGGCCCGGGCACACCGTTCTTCAGCCATCGCTCCGAAGGCCCCACCGGCCGGTTCGCGGTGCTGGTGCGACTGACTCCCGACCAGCCCGCCGAACAGCCCCACGAACAGCCCGAAGACCAGCAGTCCCCCCTGAACGAGCAGCCCGAAGAGGATCCCCGATGACCGCAACCCCCGCGGCGAGCGCCGACGAACCGACCCAGAGCAAGCGCGCCCAGCGTTTCACCTACGTCGGTTTCGACATCGAGCCCGAGTCGAACCGGGTGGTCTGTCGCTACCGGCTCGACAGCGCGTCGCAGTCGCACGACTTCTCCGAGGTGGTGGCCTTCCCCGGCGGTGGCGACTGGACGAACCCGGCGGTGGTCGAGGCGGCCCGCATCCTCTTCCTGCTCACCGGCGTCTCGTACTACAAGGCGGGTGCCCCGCCGGTGGTCGACCTCGGCGAAACCGCGCTGACCGCCACCGAACTCGGCTTCCTGAAGACGTTCTACCTGGACGGCCTGGGCGAGTTCGCCTACCGCAACGGCATCGACCTGCGCGACCTGGAGTTCGTCGCCGGCCAGCTGGAGCGCACCGCCTCGGCGGGCTACACGCCGCGCCGCAACAGCCCGCTGGTGCCGTTCGGCGGCGGCGTCGACTCGATCGTCAGCGTGGAGCAGATCCGCCCGCACACCGACGACGCCGCGCTGTTCGTGGTCACCCGGCCGGGCGACCGGTTCGACGCGATCGAGGAGCCGGCCGCGATCACCGGCTGGCCGGTGGTGCGGGCCGAGCGCTCGATCGACCCGGTCGTGCTGCGCTCGCGCGAGCTCGGCTTCCTCAACGGGCACGTGCCGGTCACCGGCATCATCTCGGCCATCACCGTGCTCGCCGCGGTGCTCGAGGGCCGCGACGCCGTGGTGCTGTCGAACGAGTGGTCGGCGTCGTCGGCCACCCTCTACGACCACGGACGCCCGGTGAACCACCAGTTCTCCAAGAGCGAGACGTTCGAGGCCGGGTTCCGTGAGGTGCTGGCCGGGGCGCTCGGCGACGGGCTGGAGTACTTCTCCCTGCTGCGCGCCCTGAGCGAGGTCTGGATCGCCGAGCGGTTCGCCGAACAGCCGCAGTACTTCGACCATTTCCGTAGCTGCAACAAGGCCTTCCTGATCGACACCACCAAGCGGTTCGACCACTGGTGCGGCGTCTGCGACAAGTGCGCCTTCATCGACCTGGTGCTGGCGCCCTTCGTCAGCAAGGAAGACCTTCAGAAGATCTTCGCCGTGGCCGGGGAACCGTTGCAGAAGCCGGAACTGCTCGACACCTTCCGCCGGCTGCTCGGTTTCGTGCCCGATGCCAAGCCGTGGGAGTGCGTGGGCGACGTCAGCGAGAGCCGGGTGGCCGCCCGGCTGGCCGCGGCCCGGCCCGACCGGGCGGACGACGACATCCTCCAGACCCTGGTCACGGTGGCCCGGGGCTACCAGGACCCGGCGCCCGAGGAACTGCTGAAGCCGCTCAGCCGGCACTTCGTGCCCGAGCGCTACCAGCCCGAGATCCTGAAGCAGCACCATGAGTGACGCGCTGTCCTGGGACGACCTCGACGGTCACCGCATCGGCATCTACGGCCTGGGCCGCGAGGGCGAGGCGTCGCTGCGCGCCTGCCAGGCCCGCGGCATCGAGCCGCTGCTGGTCGACGACAACCCGCCGCCCGGCGGGGTGGAGGGCCGCAAGGTGCTGGCCACCGCCGAGGGCGGCGCGGAGGCCCTGGCGGTCTGCGAGATCGTGATCAAGTCGCCGGGCATCAGCCGCTACTCCGACAGCATCCGTGAGCTGGAGGAGCAGGGCGTCGCCGTGGTCGGCGGCCTCGGGCTGTGGGTGCAGGGCGCCGACCCGCGCAAGGTCGTGCTGATCACCGGCACCAAGGGCAAGAGCACCACCGCCGCGATCACCGGGCACCTGCTCAAGGGCCTGGGCTACCGCACCCTGGTCGGCGGCAACATCGGCGTGCCGCCGTTCGACCCGGCGCTCGACCCGGCCGTCGGCGGTGCCGAGCAGGACTTCTGGGTGATCGAGGTGTCCAGCTACCAGGCCACCGACATCTACACCGCCCCGCACGTGGTCGGGGTGACCTCGCTGAACCCCGACCACCTGCCCTGGCACCGCGACGACCTGGAGACGTACTACCGCGACAAACTCAGCCTCGCGGGGCGTCCCGGGGCGGTCTGGACGGTGGCCAACGGCGACAGCGCCGAGATCCGGCAGCGGCGTGACCTGCTCGGCCCCCAGGTCGAATGGGTGACGGCGGAACAGGCCGGGCAGAAGTGGATCGACGAGCTGGGTCTTCTCGGCGTCCACAATCGCCGCAATGCCGTGATCGCCCGCACCATGCTCGCCAAGCTCGGGGTCGGCGCCGCCGACGACGAGGCCGAACTGGCCCGGGCCGCGGCCGGTTTCGCCGGCCTGGAGAGCAGGCTCCAGCAGGTCGGCATGATCGACCAGGTCAGCTTCGTCGACGACGGCCTGTCCACCAACGTGCTGCCCACGCTGGCCGCGGTGGAGGCGTTCGGCGACCGTCGGGTGGCGCTGATCGTGGGCGGGCAGGACCGGGGCATCGACTACGCGCCGCTGGCCGAGGGGCTGCGCGGGCGGCAGGCCGAGGTGCTGGTGCTGACCACGCCCGACAACGGCCCGCGGATCGCGAGTGAGCTGAACCGCACCGGCTGCGGCCCGAACGTCACGGTGAAGGAGACGTCCGGCCTGGACGAGGCGGTGGAGGAGGGCTACGCCTGGGCCCGGCCCAACGGCGTGGTGCTGCTCTCGCCGGCCGCGCCCAGCTTCGGCCGGTTCCGCGACTACCGGCACCGCGGCGAGTCGTTCGTCGAGGCGATGAACCGGATCTCGCGCCGCGGCTGAACCTCGGTTCGGATCCAGGTCAGGGCCCGGCCTCACCCGTTCGGCGGGTTGGCCGGGCCCGCGCCGGGGTCGAGTGGACTGGTAGGGCTCTCCGGTCCTCGTCTGCTCCCGGGAGGACAACGACATGTCGACAGGTAAGTTTCGTCTGGTCACGCGCAGCGACTTCGACGGTCTGGTCTGTGCCGTGCTGCTGCGTGCGCTCGACATGATCGACGAGATCACCTTCGTGCACCCGAAGGACGTGCAGGACGGCCTGGTCGAGGTCGGTCCGGGCGACATCCTGACCAACCTGCCCTACGCGCCCGAGGCGCACATGGTGTTCGACCACCACCACAGCGAGACGCTGCGGGTGGGCGGCACCCCGGACAACCACATCATCGTCGAGGAGGCCCCCTCGGCGGCCCGCGTGGTCTACGACCACTTCGGCGGGGCGCCGGTGTTCCCGATGATCTCCGACGAGCTGATGCGGGCGGTCGACCAGGCCGACTCCGCCGACTACGCGCTGGAGGACATTCTCCGGCCGCGCGGCTGGACCCTGCTGAACTTCCTGATGGACAGCCGAACCGGCCTGGGCCGGTTCCGCGACTTCCGGATCTCCAACTACCAGCTGATGATGCAGCTCATCGACAGCGTGCTGAACGAGGCCACGGTGGAGGACATCCTGGCCGAGCCGGACGTGGCCGAGCGGGTCGAGCTGTTCCACGCGCAGTCCGAGCTGTTCGTGGCCCAGCTGCAACGGGTCTGCATCGAGCGCGGCGACCTGGTGGTCGTCGACCTGCGCGACGAGGACATCATCCATGCCGGCAACCGCTTCATGGTCTACGCGCTGTTCCCGCAGTGCCGGGTGTCGGCGCACGTGATCTGGGGCAAGCAGAAGCAGAACACCGTTCTCGCAGTGGGCAAGTCGATCCTCGACCGCACCTCACCGGTCGACATCGGCTCGCTCATGCTCCGGTACGGCGGGGGCGGTCACCACGCCGCGGGCACCTGCCAGGTGCCGCACGACCAGACCGACCGGGTGCTCAGCGAGATCGCGGCGGCGGTCAACGAGCCCGCCCGGGTCTGACGGGCCCTTCATGGTGGACGACGCAGAGCCCTTTCCGGGCCCCTCGTCGTCCACCGTTTCAGGTCAGCCACTCCAGGATGCGGTCGGCCATCCAGCCCGGCGCCTCCAGCATGGGCACGTGCCCCACCCCGGTGGCCGGGAAGAACGACCAGTGCGGGTTGGCCGCGGCGGCCACCCGCGCCACGCGGTACGGCACCAGGCGGTCACGTGTGCCGTGGATCAGCATCACCGGCGCCTCGATCGAGTGCAGCAGCTTCGCGTAACGGCGCCAGTGCACGACGGTGAGCACCATCGAGCGCCCGGCCATCAGGAAGTCGCGCACGGTCTCTTCGACGTAGCCGCGTCGTTCGGCCAGGGCCAGGTGCTCGTCGACCACCTCCTGCGTGACCCGGTCCGGATCGTCGCAGCACAGGGTGACCAGCTGCATGGCGGCGCGGTCGCGGGGGATCGGGCCGCGGCGGCGGGCGAGGGCCAGGCGGGCCCGGGCCGGCAGCGCGCCCTGGAGGATGTTGGCGGTGACCTGGCCGTCGGGCAGGGCCGGGGTCAGCGGCAGCACCGGGTCGACCAGGATCAGCCGGGACACCTGGTCCGGATGCCCGGCGGTGACCATCGCGCTGATCATGCCGCCCATCGAATTACCCACCAGCACCACGGGTTCGGTGGAGAGCGCGGCGGCGAAGCGGTGCAGCAGATCGGCGTTGCCGACCACGCTGGCCGGCCGCGTGCCCGCCGTGGTCAGCCCGAACCCGGCCAGGTCGACGGCCACCACCCGCAGGTGCGGCGTGAGCAGTGGGGCCAGCGCGGTCCAGTTGGCGTGCGATCCGCCGAGGCCGTGCACGAGCACCGCCAGCGGAGCACCGGCGGGTCCGCCATGATCGATGTAATGCACCGGTCCGTCGGCGAGCTCGACCCACCTGGACTCCCCGCGGTGCCGGCTACCGAGACGGTCGGAGGTCTGGGTCATCAGATGTTTGTACCTCCGGCCGTACCGCCGAGCAAGATTGCGTTCTCCTGGATGTCTGAGAGAGGCAACGCACGTGACACCGAAGAGTTCCCTGGAACCGTCGAACCCGTTCGCGCGGGCGAGTGATCTCGCCTACGGGCTGCCACCGTTCGCGTCCGTCCGCGAGGAACACTACCTGCCCGCGTTCCGGGTCGGCATGCAGCAGCAACTGGCCGAGGTGGAGGCCCTCGCGCAGTCGCCCGAGCCGGTCTCCGTGGCCACCGTGCTCGATCCGCTGGAGAGGTCAGGGGCCCTGCTGAGCAGGGTCTACCGGGTGTTCTTCAACCTGATCGGCTCGTCGGTGACCGACGGGCTGCGCGAGATCGAGACCGAGGTGAACCCGCTGCTGGCCGCGCACCGCGACGCGATCGTGATGAACCCGGCGCTGTTCGCCAAGGTGGCCGAGCTGTACGCGCAGCGTGAGCAGATCGCCGACGAGGAGACCCGGCGGCTGCTGGTGCGTCAGCACGACGACATGGTGCGTGCCGGAGCCGGTCTGGACGCGGCGGGGCAGGAGCGGTTGCGTGCGATCAACCAGGAGCTGGCCCGGCTGGCTTCCACCTTCCGCGAGGACCTGCGCGCCGACACCAACGACCTGGCCGTGCACGTGGAAGACGCCTCGCGGCTCGACGGCCTGCCGCCGGACGCGCTGGCCGCGGCGCACACCGCAGCCCAGGACCGGGGGCTGCGCGGCTACCTGATCACGCTGCTGCTGCCCAGCGGTCAGCCGGCACTGGCCTCGCTGACCGACCGTGCGGTGCGGGAGGGGCTGTACCGGGCCTCGGTGTCGCGTGGGCGCCGCGACAACGCCTACGACACCCGGCCCACGCTGACCCGGCAGGTGGCGCTGCGCGCGGAACGCGCGGCCCTGCTCGGGTTCCCCAGCCACGCGGCGTACGTCGCGGCCGACCAGACGGCGGGCGATGTGGACTCGGTGACGAAGCTGCTCACCGCCCTGGTCGGCCCGGCCGTGCAGAACGCCCGGGTCGAGCAGGCCGAGCTCACCGAGCGGTTGCACGCCGACGGTTTCGAGGGCGACCTGCGGCCGTGGGACTGGGCCTACTACGCGGAACTCGTTGCCCGGGAACGGTTCTCCCGCGACTCGGCGGCGCTGCGACCGTACTTCGAGCTGGGCTCGGTGCTGCGCAACGGCATCTTCGCGGCCGCGGGCGGCCTCTACGGCCTGCACTTCGTGCGCCGTGACGACCTGCGGGGCTACGCCGACGACGTGGACGTGTACGAGGCGTTCACCGAGGCCGGAGCCGGCCTCGGGCTGGTGCTCACCGACTGGTACTCGCGGGACGCCAAGCGCGGTGGCGCCTGGATGAGCTCGTTCGTGTCGCAGGCCCGGCTGACCGGTGAGCGGCCGGTGATCGTGATCAACCTGAATCTCAGCCGCCCACCGGCCGGTTCGCCCACGCTGCTCACGCTCGACGAGGTGGGCACCGCGTTCCACGAGTTCGGGCACGTGCTGCACGGCCTGCTCTCCGACGTCCGTTACCCGCGGTTGTCCGGCACCCGGGTGCCGCGCGACTTCGTCGAGTTCCCCTCACAGGTCAACGAGATGTGGGCATGGCAGCCGGAACTCCTGCGCCGCTACGCCCTGCACCACGCCACCGGTGAGCCGCTGCCGTCCGACGCACTGGACTCGGTGATCTCCGCCCAGTCGTACGGGCAGGGGTTCGCCACCGTCGAGATGCTCGGCGCCAGCCTGCTCGACCAGGCCTGGCACGGGCGCGGGGCGGACGACCCGGCGATCACCCCGGAGCAGGTGGACGCGTTCGAGCGGCAGGTGCTGGCCTCGCACGGACTCGACCTGGACGCGGTGCCGCCGCGATACGGCAGCACCTATTTCGAGCACATCTTCGGCGGTGACTACAGCGCCGGGTACTACTCGTACCTGTGGAGCGAGGTGCTCGACGCCGACACGGTTGAGTGGTTCCTGGCCCAGGGCGGCCTGGACCGCAAGGCCGGAGCCAGGTTCCGCGACGAGCTGCTGTCGCGCGGCGGCTCGGTCGACCCGATGGCGGCCGTGGAGCGGGTGCTCGGCCGGGCGCCGCGCCTGGAGCCGCTGCTCGAGCGCCGGGGCCTGCTACCCGTCGACTAGATCAGCCAGACACTCCGGGAAGAACACCTCGCTGGTGGTGCGCAGTTCGTCGGCGGACCACCAGCGGGCCCCGGTCAGTGACTCGCGTTCCAGCGGGGTCCAGCCGGAGCGGTCGATCTCCGGCCCGGACCCGGCGTGGCGCACCCGGTAGTACACCTCGCGCTGCCGCAGCAGCCGGCCACCGAACACGAAGGTGTTGTCCCGCTCGTGCACGACCGGGCCGAGCTCGCCGGTGACCACGAAACCGGTCTCCTCGAACAGCTCCCGGCGGGCCGCGTCGGCACTGCTCTCACCCGGGTCCAGACCGCCGCCGGGAGTGAACCACCACAGCCCGGCGGCCGGGTCGGCCGGATCGCCGCCCTGCACCAGCAGCACCCGGCCGTGGTCGTCGATCAGGATGATCCGGGCGGCTTCTCGTATCGTCGGCTCGTCCACGCACTGATCCTGCACCGTCCCCGCGCCGTTCCGGGCCTGTTCCGGGCCTGTTCCGGGCGGTGTACTCAGTCGGACTCGGCCCCGACCAGCAGCACCTCCTGGCTGATGTTGCCGCGCATGGCCCGGGAGTAGGGGCAGCGCTCGTGCGCCAGCTGGAGCAGGCGGCCGGCGGTCTCCGGGTCGACGCCGCCGATCTGCGCCTCGATGCGGGCGGCCAGGTCGAGGCCGGACTCCGGGCCGCCGACCAGGCTGATCGTGACCGACACCGCGGAGTCGCTGACGTCGACCTTCTCCGCCCGGGCCGCGCTCTTCAGGGCGCTGTGGAAGCAGGCGGCGTAGCCGGTGGCGAACAGCTGCTCCGGGTTGGTGCCCGGCCCGTCGTCGCCGCCGAGGCCCGCGGGCATCGACAGGGCCACGTCGATGCGCCCGTCGGACGACCTGGCCCGGCCCTCCCGGCCGCCCCAGGCGGTCGACGTGGCGCTGTAAAGAGCTTCTGCCATGAGTATTTCCCTTGTTCGTGGTTCCTGGTACGCGTGTTGTCCGGTGGTTCCGCCGCAACATCATTTCCGACCTCGGCGCAACCGGCACCTCGGACGACGTCCACCGACCTTCGTAGCTCTCTGTCATGAAACTGCTACGTTTTGTCAGATGTCCAGCGTGAGGCGCCATAGTGACGAGGCTGGTCGGGCCTGGTGCGAGGTCACCGACGGCTGGTGGTTCCGGGACGCCGTGCTGCGGCTGCCCGAGCTGTGCCCCGACCGCCCGTTCCTGGTCGTCGCCGCCCCGCCGGGTTCCGGGCGGGGACGTCTGGTGCGGCACTGGCTGCGCCCGGCGCCGTCCTGGACCCACATCGGGCTGGGCGTGCGTCCTGGCTCGCGTGAGGGCCTGCTTGAGGAAGACGTGGAGCCCGCGATCCGCCGCCACCTGCTCCAGAATCCGGGCGGATTCATCGTGCTGGACGGCGTGGAGGCCCTGACCCCCGGCGAACTGGAGCGGATCGTCACGGATTTCCCGCCGGGCCCGAGGCTGATCCTGGTGGGGCGCGGGGAGGTGCTGCCGCCCGCGACGGCGGTGCGGCTGGCCGGGCGGGTGGCCGAGGTTCGGGCCGGCGATCTGTGGTGGCCGGTGGAGGTGGTGCGCTCGCAGCTCGCCGAGTTGTGCGGGGTGCGGATCGACGCCGAGCAAGCCGGACGGCTGCACCGGCTCAGCGGGGGATGGCCTGCCGGGGTGCTCGCGCTCGGCCGGGAGGGGGCGCCGGAGGCCGACCCGGTGCTGACGGGCCGGGTGCTGGCCGATCTGGTGGCCGGGTTGCTCCTGTCCGGAATCCCTTCCGATCTGGAAGAATTCGTGCTGGCCACCGCACCGTTGCCAGGCCTGGCCGCGGATCCGGAGCTGTGCGCGGCCCTGGTTCCGGGAGCCGATCCGGTGGTGATGTCCGACACCGCCCGGCGCTGGGGGCTGACCCTGGACCAGTGGCCCGCACCCGCTGCGGGCCGGGGGCCGGACTCCGCGCGCCCCGAGCCTGCTGTCGGCGGCTATCACCCGTGGCTCGTGGTGGGGGCGCGCCGCACGCTGGCTCGGCTCGGCCGCCCACCCGCCGGGAACCTGCTCAGGGCAGGCGATCTCGCATCGTCCCTGGCCCGGCCGGACGCGGCCGTTCCCTGCTACCTCGAAGCCCGGGCCTGGCCCCAGGTACTGGTCGAGCTGGAACGCGCCGCTCCCCAGGGATTTTCCGGCTGGGACACCTCCTTCCTGCATGCGACCCTCACCGCGCTGCCCGCGCCGGCCTGGGCGGGGAACCCCGGGCACCGCGCCCTGATCGCCCTCGCCGCCGCGATCTGCGGCGACCGCCTGCTCTCCGCCGAGGTGCTCGCCCGCCCCGCCGAGGTGCCCTGGTGGCACGCCGCCACCGGATTGATCGCGGCGCTGGGCAACGACTCCACGCCGGGGGCCGGTCGGGTGCCGGGAGCCGGCGGTGCGCCGGTGCCGACCGCCGCCCTGCCTGCCTTCTTCGGCCTCCACGACACCGATGCCCTCACCGCGGCGCGGCATCTGCTCGCCGCTCGTCATGCCCTGTTCGCCGCCGAACCCGATTCCGCCGCAGAGCATCTCGGGCAGGCCTGGGCCGCCGGCGCCGAGAAGCTGCCGCGCTACCTCCTGCTCGCCGGTCTCGGCGTGGAGGCGCTCGCCGCGGCCTGGGGCGGTGAGCTCTCCGCCGCCCAGCGCCTGGCCGACCGGGCCCGGCGCCTGGCCGGGCAGACCGGCAGCCCCGGGCAGGCGGGCCGGTCCGGACGGGCTGATCTGTCCGGCCATCCGATGCTGGCCACCGCCGTGCTGGCCGAGGCCGAGACGTTGCGGGCACGGGGCGAGCCGGGGCAGGCGCTGCTCGTGCTCGACGGATCGGCCGACGTGCTCGGCGCGGACTTCGTGGTCGGCGTCGGCGAGGGCCCGGCCGTCGGCGGTGCGTACCGGGTGCTGCGGGCCCGGCTGTTGCTCGACCTCGGTGATCCGGGCGCCCGGGACGAACTGGAACGCCTGCGCCAGAACGGCGACGAGCACCTGCCGCCCGCCCTTGCCGCCCGCCTGGCCCTGGGCCGCTCCCGGCTGGCGGAACTCGACGGCGACCTGGCCGCCGCCCAGGCGGAACTCGAGGCCGCCCCCGCCGTGCCGTGCGTGCTGTCGGCCCGGTTGTTCCTGGCGCTGCGACGGCAGCAGGCGTCCCGGGCCCGCGACCTGCTGGACGCCTGGTCCGCCGAAACCGGACTCGACGACCGGTTGCGCCGCACGCTGGCCGAGGCCGCCCTGGCGCTCGCGGCCGGCCGACGCGGTGCCGCCGCCGAGGCGGTGAACACCGCGCTGCTGGCCGCCGAACCGGACGGGCACCTGCGGGTTTTCCTCGACGGACCGGCCGCCCTGCGGACCCTGATCTCCACCGCCCTGCGCCGTTCCCCGGACGCCTCGCACTGGCGCCGCACACTGATCGGGCGGCTCGACGAGGCGGGGGCCGCGGCCGACGGCGGGTCCGGGGTGACCCGGCGCGAGCTGGTGGTGCTGGAACAGCTCACCACCGACCGGACCCACGCGCAGATCGCCGCGGCCCTCTTCGTCTCGGAGAACACGCTCAAGTCGCACTGCCGCAACCTCTACCGCAAGCTCGGCGTGCACAGCCGGGAGGAGGCGGTACGGATCGCCCGCGTACGCGGCTGGCTCTCACCCCGGGGTGACGTGGTGGTCGACGTCAATATCACCCGGACACCTGACATCGTCGAACTGTGATCTTCTGGGAGCATTCTCGCCGGGCAGCACGATGGGTCGTGCTGCGGGGGGCGGGCAGGCGCATGAAAACACCTTGCATCGGTGGTATTTCCGAAAGACCCGGAGCCGGGCGGTGAACTCGGGACAGCAGGACTGGATCCTGCTCGTCGACGACTCCGCCGAGGACCGCGAGCTGCTCCAGCACGCCCTGCGGCGTAACCAGTTCCGGGGACGCGTCGAGGAGGCACGGGACGGGCTGGAGGCCATCGACCGGCTCAGCTGCCGGGGCCCATGGGCCGGTGCCGACCCGAAGGACCTTCCCCGGGCTGTGTTTCTGGATGTCAAGATGCCCCGCCTGGACGGTATCGAGGTGCTGCGCGAACTCAGGTCCACACCGCACCTGGCCGTCGTCCCGGTGGTGATGCTGACGTCCTCGGCCGAGGAACGCGACATCACCGCCAGCTATGCCCTCGGCGCCAACAGCTATGTCGTCAAGCCGGTCGACATGGACGAATACTTCCGGTCGATCGCCGATGTCGGTCGCTACTGGGTCGCCCTGAACCGAACACCGACGGAGTATCCCCGTGCCAACACCACTGCGCCTGCTGGTCGCTGAGGATTTCCCGCCGGACGCCGAGCTGATCCTCTCCGAGGTGAGGCGGGCCGGCTACGACCCGGTGGCCACGGTCGTCGACACCGCGGGCAAGTTCCTGCGCGCCCTCGACGACGAGCCCGAGGTCGTGATCTGCGACTACACCCTGCCCACCATGACCGCCCCGGACGCCCTGGCGATCCTCCAGGCCAAGCAGCCGGAGCTGCCGCTGATCGTGGTCTCGGGCACCATGGACGAGGCCACCTGCGTCAACTCGCTGCGTCTGGGCGCCGCCGACTACCTGCTGAAAGACCGCCTGAGCCGGCTCGGTCCGGCCATCGACCACGCCCTGGCCCGGCGTGAGCTGGACCGGGTGGCCCGGCTGGCCGAGCAGCGTCGCGACGAGACGATGAACATCATGCTCGGCCTGGTCGACAACTCGGTCGCCGCGATCAGCGTGCAGAACCTCAGCGGCAAGACCCTGGTCAGCAACGACCTCTACAACCAGCTCTCCACCGACCACCCGCCGCTGGCCAGCGCCTCGCCGATCCGCACGGCCGGCGCCGAGGTGGTGCAACGGCAGGAGATGTTCACCGTCGACGGCGAGCAGCGCACCTTCCACGCCGTGCGGTACCCGGTGCTCGACGGCACCGACACGGTGTTCGCCGTCGGGTCGATCCTGGTCGACATCACCGACCAGAAGCGGATCGAGGCGGACCTGCGCCGGGCCCGCACCGAGCTGGAGGCCCGCAACCAGCAGCTCGACGTGGCCAATGCCGAGCTGCGCGAGGTGGACCGGCTGAAGACGGAATTCGTCGCCTCGGTCAGCCACGAGCTGCGCACCCCGCTGACCAGCATCCGGGGCTACGCCGAACTGCTGCTCGACGAGGCGGACGGGAACGACAGCCAGTCCTCGAAGATGCTCGACATCATCGACCGCAACGCCCGGCGGCTGCTCAACCTGGTCGAGGACCTGCTGCTGCTCAGCAAGATCGACTCGCGCACCCTCACCCACGAGTATGTCGAGGTCGAGCTGGCCGACGTGGCCGAGGGCGCCCTGCTGGTGCTGAAACCCAGCGCCGAGACGGCCGGCGTCACGCTCA
This sequence comes from Kineosporia corallincola, assembly GCF_018499875.1. Lineage (GTDB taxonomy): Bacteria > Actinomycetota > Actinomycetes > Actinomycetales > Kineosporiaceae > Kineosporia > Kineosporia corallincola. The sequence continues at coordinate 100,016 of NZ_JAHBAY010000015.1, forward strand.
GGCTCGAAACCCCCGGCGAACTGCCGGTGATGGGCGACCGGTCGCAGCTGGAGCGGGTGCTGCTGAACCTGCTGAGCAACGCGGTCAAGTTCTCCGAGCAGGGCGGGACGGTGACCGTGCGGGGCACCCTGGAGCGGCACGACGACCAGGACCAGGTGGTGATCCGGGTGATCGACACCGGTCTCGGCGTGGCCGCGGAGGAACTGCCCAAGCTGTTCACCCGCTTCTTCCGCTCGGCCAGCGACGCCGCCCACAAGATCCCGGGCACCGGCCTGGGGCTGGCGGTGGTGCGCGAGATCGTCGAGAACCACGGGGGTTCCGTGGACATGGAATCGGTGCTGGGCGAGGGCAGCACGGTCGTCGTGCGCCTGCCACGCCGTCAGTGACCCGAAAATGATGGACGACGATGAGCCGTGAAAGCTCATCGTCGTCATCAATTTTCGGCCGTCACCGTCAACCGGACGCCCCGCTGGTCTCCTTGAAACCGACCCGGGGCATCTCTCCCCACGAGGCGTTCGAGCCCCGGATGCCCGACCACAGCCCGCGCAGGCGCCAGAAGGCGTGCAGCTGGCGGAAACCGAAGTTCTCCAGGAACGCGGCCACGAGCAGGATGCCGAGATCCTTCCAGCGCCGGTAGGTCTTGTACGACAGGTCGTCCACCACGATCGCGACGACCGACAGCAGGATGCCGTATCCGATGGCCACGATCGCGTAAAGCACTGCCATCTTCCAGTTCAGGATGCCGAACGCGACACCGAGCGGCAGGCAGATCAGGCCGAGGATCTCGACCACCGGGCTGAGCAGCTCGAACACCACGTAGTACGGCAGCACCAGCATGCCCATCCGGCCGTAGCGCGGGTTGGCGATCATCTGCCGGAACCGCCACAGCACCTCGAGCAGGCCGTGCGACCACCTGCGGCGCTGCCGGCCGAGGATCTTCAGGTTCTCCGGCACCTCGGTCCAGCAGACCGGGTGCGGCACGAAAACGATGCGGTAGTCCTGCTTCTCCCTGCGCAGACGGTGGTGCAGGCTGTTCACCAGGTCGGCGTCCTCGGCCAGCGAGTCCGCGGTCAGGCCGCCGATCTGCTGCACCAGGTCGCGCCGGAACAGGCCGAACGCGCCGGAGATGATCATCAGGCCGTTGAAGGCCGACCAGCCGACCCGGCCGAGCAGGAACGAGCGCAGGTACTCGACCACCTGGATGCGGGGGGCCCAGGCCTTCGGCAGGCGCTTCTCCAGGATCATGCCGCGCTCGGTCGGGCAGCCGTTGATCGGGCGAATGGCCCCGCCGGTGGCGGCAACTCGTTCCGGATCGTCCACGAACGGCCGCACCACGTGCATCAGCGCGTCCTTCTCCAGCACCGAGTCGGCGTCGATCATGCAGACCAGCGGATAGCGGGAGTACTCCAGGGCGACGTTCAGGGCGTCCCCGCGCCGGCGCGCGTTCTCCTTGCGGATCACCACGATCTGGCCGTCGCGGGAGATGTGCACCGAGTTCACCGTGCCCACGGTCTCCACCACACCGGCTGCGACCCGGGTGCTGGGCTGGAGCTCGAACTCGTGCTGGAGCACGTCGAAGGTGCCGTCGGTGGATCCGTCGTCGACGATCACCACCTCCAGCTGCGGATACCGCAGATCGAGGATGGAGTGCACGCTCGAGACGATGCTCGGTTCCTCGTTGTAGGCGGGCACGAGGACCGACACCCCGGGGGTGAGCGGGTTGGCGAAGAGGTCTTCCAGCGCCGTCTCCGACGACATCCGCTGCGCCCGGCGCTGCGCCCGTGAGGCGATCAGCACGATCAGCAGGTACAGCGAATTCAGCGCCAGGAAGTAGATGATCACGAACGAGTTGAATCCGATGACCGCGGATTCCAGGAAATCTCTCATGACGGTCGGGGGCCTTCCTCTACAGCGAGATCAGCGGCGTGGTGTCGGTCGCGATCGAGTTGCGGGCGAGTACCTCCCGAGCGGCGTCACCACCTTCGGCGTCGCGCTGCGCGATCTCGCGCAGCCGGTCCAGGCCGGTAGCACCGAACGGCACCAGCGCCATCGCCGCCGCCACCCGGACGGTGGGGTGCGGATGCGCCACCGCGTGTTCCAGGTCGGGGATCGTGGACGGGTCGATGATCCGGCCGAGGGCGGCACAGGCAGCGGCGAGGACCTCGACGTCCTCCTCCGTGCGCAGCATCGCGGTCAGGTCGCCGGCCGAGCTGGGCATGCTCAGACGGCCGAGGGCGTGGGTGGCGCCGAGCCGGACCGAGGCACTGGGATCGAGCCGCATGCGGGCCTGGAGCCCGGCCACGGCCGGGTACACGCCGAGCACGCCGAGCACCTCGGTGGCGATGGTGCGCACCTCCACCTGCCCGGCCTCCAGCGCCCGGGTCAGCGGATCGGTCGCGTCGGTGCCGATCCGCAGCAACGCCATCGTCACCGGGTGCGGCGGGATCGGGTGCTTGCGGCCCTCGTCCGAGTCCAGGTGCTCCAGCAGGGCGGCGGCCGCCTCCACGGTGCCGATCCGGCCCAGCGCCCGCACGGCGGCCAGCCGGACGTCGGTGTTCCGGTCACCCAGCAGTGCCGCGGCGTCCGGAATCCCCTCGCTGACCCCGGCCGCGCCGAGCAGTTCCACCGCGCGGTAGCGGCGCACCGCCCAGCGTGAGCCGGTGCCCTGCCGGGCCTGGTCGATGGTGCCGCGGCGGCGCAGGATGTCGACCAGCATGCTCCGGTCGGCCCCGCGCAGCTTGGGCAGCAACCCCGCCACCAGCTCCTCGAACGACGTGGTGACGCCGTGGTAGCCGATCAGCATGTCGGCGAGGTCGTGGGCGTCCCCGTCCTCCCAGGTGGCCAGGTAGCGCATCATCACCGGCCGGAGCAGGGCGAGCTCCTGCTCGTGCCGCCGGGCCCGGCGCTCACGCCGCGCCTTCAGCAGTGCCGTGGTGAGCGACAGCCCGATGATCAGCGCGAGGTTGAGAGTGGCGGCGATCAGAAGGATCGCGCCGGTACTCATCTCGGGGTCCGAGCCAGCAGCGCGTCGATCCGGCTGGACAGCTCGCGCGGACTGAAGGGTTTGATCACGTAGTCGTTGCCGCCGGCGGCGAAACCACGCTGGACGTCGGACTCCTGGGCCTTCGCGGTGAGGAACAGCACCGGGATGTCGGCCATCGAGGGGTCCTTGCGCAGCTCCAGGCAGACCTCGATGCCGCTCATCCGCGGCATCATCCAGTCCAGCACCACGACGTCCGGCCGGACGTCCATGATCGCGGCCAGCCCGGCCTCGCCGTCGGCCTCGGCGGTCACCTGGTGACCCGCCGCGGACAGCTTGAACTCCAGCAGACCCCGGATGTCGGAGTCGTCGTCCACAACGACGATGCTGCTCATGATGTCTCCTCGGTCAGACGTCGGTTTCCGGCCAGAGGGCAACAGCTGCCTTCCGACTCCCCACCGCCATCGACGGGACTCCGAATGGGCTACAGGGTGATCTCTGACCCGGGCCCCGTCTCACCCTCTCCCCACCCCTCCCGGATCAGGCCGGGTCAAACCGGATCAGGGCAGGAACAGGCAGGAGTCGCCGAACTCGTGCCACAGGTAGCCGTGCTCCACGGCGTGTGCGTAGGCGTCGCGCACCAGGCCCGGTCCGGCCACCGCCTCCAGCATGAGCAGGTGGGAGGCCTCGGGGTCGTGCCAGCCGGTGATCAGGCCGTCCACCACCCGCACCGGTCGCTCCCGGGAGATCACCAGATCGGTCCAGCCACGCGCGGGACGAACCTGACCCTCCGGATGAGTCGCCGATTCCAGCGCCCGGGTGACGGTGGTACCCACAGCGATCACCCGGCCACCCGTCCGGCGGGTCCAGTTCACCAGTGCCGCCGTCGATTCCGGCACCCGGTACGGCTCGGCGGGCGGGGCCTCGCCGGTCTCCAGCGACGAAACCCCCGCGTGCAGGGCGATCGGGGCCAGCCGGATCCCGGCCGACACCAGACGGGTCACCAGGTCGGTGCTGAACGGCCGCCCGGCGCTGGGCATCTCGGCACTGGCACCAGGTGCCAGCGGATCGGCGAACACCGTCTGGTAACTCTCCAGGGGCCAGCGGCCCGACAGGTAGCCGTAGCGGATCGGCCGTCCGGGCGGCGTGCCCAGCGGCTGCGTGGTCCAGAGCCGTTCGCCGTCCCCGGCCAGCAGGTTCACGAGAGTGCCGTCGGAAAGCCGAATCTCGTCACCGACCGCGCAGTCGCGCACCCGCTCGGCGGCGTCCGGCGCGCTGCGCACCTCCACCACCCAGGCGTCGTCCGGCAGGTGGGTGGACAGGTGAACGACCACCGGCCCGAGCCGGGCGTGCTCGCCGTCGACCGCGGCGGCCCGGGTGGCCGAGGTGTTCACCACCAGCAGGTCTCCCGGACGCAGGTGGTCGCCGATCCGGTCGAACCTGGTGTCGTGCAGTGCCTCCCGGCCGGCCACCAGCAGCCGCACCTGGTCGCGGGCCAGGCCGCGCGCCTCCGGCGGCCCGGTGGCCTCGGCGCCGGGCGGCAGTTCGAAGGTGGTGCTCGGCCGGATCACGCCCGGGCCCCGGGGACGAGGTCGCCGGCCTGGTAGCGGCCGTTGCCCGGACGCTCGGCGAGCAGACTCCGGAAGGCCGGGACCACGCTCTCGGGCAGCGGCCGGTCCGAGATGTCGTCGTCCGGAAAAGCGGCCTGGTGCATGGGTGTCCGCAGATCGCCCGGGTCGAAGGAGTACACCCGCACACTGCCGGTGCACTCTGCCCCGAGCACCGCCCCGATCTGTTCCAGGGCGGCCTTCGACGACCCGTACCCGCCCCAGCCCGGGTAGACGGCGGTGGCCGCGTCCGAGGTGATGTTGACGATGACGCCGCCGCAGGCGGCCAGCAGTGGAAGGGAGAGCTGGATCAGGCCGAGCGGTGCGACCACGTTCACCCGGTACAGCTCCTCCAGTGCGGGGAGCGGGAATTCGCCCAGCGTCGGCAGGGGACTCGGGCCCAGCCCGCCGGCGTTGTTGACGAGCAGATCGATCCCGCCGAGCTCGCGGCAGGCGGCCACCAGTTCGGCGCGGTGACCTGGATCGGTGACGTCTCCGGGATGCCGGTGCACGGCCGGCAGGCCGGCGGTGGCCCGGTGCAGCCGGTCCGCGCCCCGGGCGTCCACGACCAGGTCCCAGCCGTCCTGGGCGAGGGCCCTGGTCAGGGCCAGCCCGAGGCCGCTGGAGGCACCGGTGATCAGTGCGGTGGGCATGTCTTCTCCTGAGGTCGAGGGTGTTTCGTCGTCCTCACATCTTGTTAGTTGAATTCAACTTCAGGTCTAGTACCCTGGCGGGATGACTTCCGACGCGAAGCCACGGGCCGACCAGCTGCTCAGCATCGGCGAGCTGGTGCAGCGCAGCGGCCTGGCGGCGTCCGCCCTGCGGTTCTACGAGCGTGAGGGCCTGATCACGGCCACCCGCACCGCCGGTGGGCAGCGTCGTTACGAGCGGGCGGTACTGCGGCGGCTGGCATTCGTGCGGGCGGCGCGCAGCGTCGGGCTCTCGCTCGACGAGGTGCGTGAGGCGCTGGCCGGGCTGCCCGCCTCGCGCACGCCGACCAAGGCCGACTGGACGGCGATCTCGCGCTCCTGGTCGCGGCGCCTCGACGAGCAGATCGAGGCCCTGGTGGCTCTGCGCGACAAGCTGGACTCGTGCATCGGCTGCGGATGCCTGTCGCTGGCCCGGTGCCGCATCTCGAACGCGGGTGACGCGGCGGCCAAGACCGGTGCGGGGGCGGCGTACCTGCCGTCGGCGTTGCGTCGTCCCTGAACGGTGGACGCCCGGCGCCGGTGAGGCCGTCAGGTGTCGGTTTTCGGGACTGCCGCCGCGTCCGGGTAGATCCCGCTCGACGCTTTCGCCTCGTATCCCCACCAGAACCGCCCGGGTCCCATGACGTGTGCCCGGCGATTCTCCGTCGCGCCCGCCGCCCCCGGGTGTTAACTGGTTCACCGCATCCGCCGGTGCTCCTGCGACCAGCTGGGCCCGCACCGGCGGCGCCTTCCCCTGTCATGCACGGGTGCTGAACCGTGCTTGCCCGGGGAGCAGTGGATGTGGTCGGGTGGCGAATGTGGCCCTCCGGCCGAATCACATGGGGGAAAAGGTTTCGTGAGTAGGAGTTTCCGGCTGCTCATCATCGAGGACCAGCCGGCCGACGCAGAGCTCATGGTGGCCGAGCTGGTCCGCAGCGGCTTCGGTCCGGACTGGACCCGGGTGGACGGCCTGGACACCATGATGGCCGCCCTCGACCCGCCGCCCGGCGTGATCCTCTGCGACTATTCGCTTCCCGGCCTCGATGCCCCGACCGTGCTGTCCACCTTGCGTGAATTGCACCTCGAAATACCGGTGATCGTGGTCAGCGGGCAGATGGACGAGGAGACGTGCGTCAAGTCGCTGCGTCTGGGTGCGGTCGACTACCTGCTGAAAGATCGGCTGGCCCGGCTCGGCCCGGCGGTCGACCACGCGCTGGCCACCCGCCGGCTGACGGCGGAGAAGCGGGAGGCCGAGCGGCGTGAGCGGGAGACCGCGGCCATCCTGTCCGGCCTGGTGAACCACTCGCCCGCCGCGATCAGCGTGAAGGCCGTCGACGGTCGTTACCTGCTGGCCAACCGGCAGTTCGAGCTGCTCTGCGGCCTGGCTCCCAACACCCTGGCCGGCCGCATCGACGCGGAGATCTTCCCGGCCGAGAAGGCCCGCGAGATGACCGAACTCGACGCGCGCTGCCTGCACACCTCGATCGTGGTGGAGCGCGAGGAGGAGTTCCCCGGTTCGGACGGCAACCGCAGTCTGCTCTGCGTGCGCTACCCGATCAGCGACGAGCACGGCGAGATCTTCGGCATCGGCGCCATCTACACCGAGATCACCCGGCAGAAGCGGGTCGAGTCGGACCTGCGCGCGGCCCGTGCCGACATCATGTCCCGCGCCGAGAAGCTCGCGGCCGGCAACAATCAGTTGCGCGAGATGGACCGGATGAAGACCGATTTCGTCGCCGCCGTCAGTCACGAGCTGCGCAACCCGCTGACCTCGATCCGGGGCTACGTGGAGATGCTGCGCGACAGCGCGGCCCCGCCCGACCCCGAGCTCAGCCACAAGTTCCTCGACATCATCGACCGCAACAGCGCCAACGTGCTGAGCCTGGTCGAAGACCTGATGCTGCTCTCCCGCACCGAGGCCGGCCGCGCCGGAACCGCTCAGTACCAGGAGATCTCGTTCCCCCATCTGATCGAGGCGGCGGTGGCCACGGTGGAGCCGGCGGCCCGGCAGGCCGGGCTGACGCTCCGCACCCGGGTGGCCGAGCGGCTGCCGGTGGTGCTGGGTGACGCCGCCCAGCTGGAGCGTGTGCTGGTGAACCTGCTCGGCAACGCGGTGAAGTTCTCACCACCCCCGACCACCAGCCGCCCCCTCGGCGGCCGGCACGACGTCATCACCCTGGCGGCGTCCGCGGTGCCCGGGGCCGTGCGCATCGAGGTGCGCGACCAGGGCATCGGTATCCCGCAGGCCGAGCAGGCCAAGTTGTTCACCCGCTTCTTCCGGTCGAGTTCGGCCACCGAGCGCGGCATTCCGGGCACCGGGCTGGGCCTCGCCGTGGTCAAGGGGGTGGTCGACGCGCACCGCGGCACGGTCCGCGTCGACTCGGCCCCCGGCCGTGGCACGACGATGACGATCGACCTGCCGGCCCAGCGCTAGAGACGCGCCGCCGAGCTCGTGGCCGTCGCCGCCTCCTCGTAGTCCAGCTGCTCGAGCAGGTCGCGCAGCACCTCGTCGTCCAGGTTCCCGGCGTCCCGCTCGGCGATCAGGGCCTGGCGCTGGGCGGTGAGCATGCGCTGGCGCAGCAGCCGCACCGCCCGGGTCAGGTCCTTGCGGGCCAGCTCACGCTGCGCCGGGTCGTCCTCGTCGTCCGGAAGCAGGTCCTCGCGGGTCTCCTGGGCGTGCCGGAACCGCTCGGCCACCCCTTCGAGCAGGGCCGGGTCACAACCGTCCGGGGGATCGGCCAGGGTGTCCCTGACCGCCTGCCGTGAGGCGGCCCGGGCCACGTCCCGGGCGTACTTGCGCTCCTGCATCTCCTTGTTGTGCTCGACGTCGCTGGAGATGTCGAGTCGCTTCACCAGGTAGGGCAGCGTCAGGCCCTGGATCAGCAGGGTGCCCACGGCCACCACGAAGGCCGCGAACTGGAGCACCGACCGGCCCGGGAACGGTTCACCGGCCTCGGTGTACAGCGGCACACCGGCGGCCGCGGCCAGTGTCACCACACCACGCATGCCGGTCCACGACAGCAGCGCGTTGGTCTGCCAGTGGGCGCCCTTGGCGCCGACCTTGTCGGTGACCACCTTCAGACCCGAGGCGATGTGCTCGTTCTGCGGGGCCGGGGTGGTGCGCAGGCTCTGCCGGATCAGCCGTTTGCCACTGGCGAAGGCGAAGATCCAGACCGGGCGCACGGCCATCACGGTGAGCAGCACCAGCAGCGAGGCCAGCAGCACCTCACCGACCGGCTCGTGGTGCTCGTGGAACACGTCGTCGATGATGAACTTCATCTGGAGGCCCATGTAGGCGAAAACGAAGGCCTCGAGCAGGATGTCGATGCTGCGCCAGACCTGCCGCTCCTGGAGCCGTACGGCGAAGCCGGAGGTGGCCGAGTTGTGGCCGATCCAGAAACCGGCCATCACCACGGCCAGCACACCCGAGCCGTGCAGTTCCTCGGCCAGCAGGTAGGCGGCGAACGGCACGACCAGGCCGAGCACCGTCTCCAGGCCCGGGTCGTGCAGGTGGGTGCGGATCCAGAGCACCAGCACGGCCAGCACGATGCCGACGACCAGACCGACCGCCGAGGTGTACACGAAGAACAGCAGCGGGTTGCTGACCACTGTGTGGCTGCCGGTCACCCCGGCCACGCCGACGCTGAACAGGGTCAGCGCGGCGGCGTCGTTGATCAGGCTCTCGCCGGTCAGGATCGTCATCACCCGGGGCGGCACACCCAGGGCCCGGCCGATGGCGACGGCGGTGACGGCGTCGGGCGGGCCGACCACGGCGCCCAGCACCAGGGCCGCGCCGAACGTCATCTCGGGCACCGCGTAATAGGCCACCCCGGCCACCGCGAAGGCCGTGATCAGCACCAGTGCCACACCCAGACGCAGGATCGGCTGGATGTTGCGCACGAAGCTGGGCACCGAGAAGTCCAGCGCCGTGGAGTAGAGCAACGGCGGCAGCACGATCCCGAGGATGAAGTGCGGCTCCAGCTCCAGCTGGGGCATGCCCGGGATGAACGACGCCGCGAGGCCGATCACCAGTACGACCAGCGGCGCCTGCAAGCCTTTCCGGTGCGCGAGCCCTGTCACCGTGATGGCCGCGATCACCACCAACAGCAGCTGTACGCCGTTCATCTCGTTCCTCCCGAAGGCCGTGCGGTCGTCGAAAAAGTCCGAGCAGAACCCAAGACACCCCACACCGGGCAGGAGAGAGGGTCCGCAGTGCCGGGGAGCACAAAGAAACAGCTCGTGACCCGGACGCCGACGCAAATGGGCCTCTGACCAGGCTTACGACCCTATCGGTCGGAACGGTCGTGCGCTCAACCGGGTAGCCTGCGTCGGCGCAGCACCCCGCCCGGCGCCCACAGCCTGACGGCCCGCACCACGGTGGCCCGTCTGGCCGACGACGGCCCGGCTCGCATCTCCGGCCTGGCCCGGCTCGAAGGGGTCACCCAGCCCGCGATGACCGGACTGGTCAACCGGCTGGAGGCGGAGGGCAAGGTGCGCCGCGACCCGGACCCGACCGACGCCCGGGCCACGCTCGTCGGGCTCACCGGGGCCGGGCGCGCCATGGTCGCCGAGCGCCGGGCCGAACGCACCCGGCTCCTGGCGGCCCAGCTCGCCCAGCTCGACCCGGCCGACCAGGAGGCCCTGCTGGCGGCCGGCCCGGCGATGGCCCGTCTCGCCCAGCTGCCGCCCCCTGCATCGCTCAGGTGAAAAGTCCTTATCGCCAAGGATTTCCACCCACGGCTCCGCACCGTCTCGGTTCCGGCTAGGGTCGCTCCCTCATCGACGCGGCTGATCGCAGAACGCTGGTGGACGACGAAAACCTCGAAGGCGCCGAGGGTCTGGAGCCGATCAGCAGCGCGGACCCGCACGCTCGCACCGGCTGAGGGCCGTCAGTGCGCCATCGTGGTGAGCAGGGCGGCGACGTCACCGAGCCGGCGCAGCGCGGCGTCCGAGTCCCTGTCCACCAGCCAGCGCAGGGTGGCGCCGTCGATGGCCATCACCACCAGGCCGGCCACCTCCGCCACGTCCCGGTCCCAGGTGACGCCGACCTGCTCGGCGACGTGCCGGAGCACCGTGCCGCACGACTGCACGGTGGTGTCGTACTGCTGCTGGGCCACGTCGTTCAGCCGGGGCTCGCGCAGGGCCCGGGTGGTGATCTCGTAGGTCAGCAGCTGGCGGCCGGGCGTGGCCTCGTGCAGTTCCCACAGGCGCTGCAAAGCCGCTCGCAGAGCCAGATTCAGCTGCGTGGCGCGGTCCGGCCCGGCGCTGCCGGTGAGTGCCGCGGCCTGCCGCTGCTCGCCGGGCAGGTCCGGCACCAGCCGGGGCACGGGCGGCGGGGTGAGGTCGATCGGGTCGTCGGCGGCCCGGGCGGTGTCCTCGGCGATCCGCGCCGCCATCGCCACCGTCAGGTCGTCCTTCGTGGCGAAGCAGTACGACACCAGGCCGAGCGACACACCGGCCTCGGACGCGACCCGGCGGGCGGTCACGGCCGCCACGCCTTCCCGCTCGCCGATGGCGATTCCGGCGTCGATGAGTTGCCGACGCCGGTCGGCGATCGGTCGGTATGCCCGCATGCCGCAAGTGAAGACTTGAACGTCCGTACAAGTCAATGACGTTCCGCCGGCCGGGGAGAAGTAGGTCCACCTGGCTTAGGCGAAACCTCCCGGGTTCGGGCCATGGCCGCCGCATCCGTGACGGGCGTGCGGCGCTGGGTGAGGGGTGGTTCATGAGGCGTTGCCGGACGTCTGGGGGAGTCCTCGCCGAAATCGACTCAGTGATCCGAATGGGTTTTTGAGAAGAACTTCATTTCCGGAATATGTGTCGGGCTTTGACTGGGCAGTCAGGAAACGAAAATATATAGCCATGGCGACCAGGACAGTAACTGAGCTGCTCGACGACATGACCGGGCAGCTGGCCGACGAAACGGTGACTTTCAGTCTCGACGGCGTCGAGTACGAGATCGACGTGACGAAGAAGAATGCCGCTGCCCTGCGCAAGGCCTTCGCTCCGTGGAAGGACGCCGCACGCCGGGTCGGCGGGCGCAAGCAGCCCGCCCTGAAGCAGGTCTCGACGGGGGTCGACAACCGGGCGGTCCGGGCATGGGCCGCCAGCAACGGATACGAACTGTCCGAACGCGGGCGCATTCCGGCCCACGTGATCGAGCAGTACCAGGCGGCGGGCAACTGACAGACGCCCACCGCATCGAGGTCGCCAGCGGTATTCGGCCGGCAGAGAATGAGTAGCCGCCGGCCGGTGCGAACAGCACCGACCGGCGGTTCGGCGTGATGAATTCCGGATATCCGGATCAGCCGCGCGGCGTTCCGGCCGGATCGGGTTCCGGCACCGGATCGGCCGCGCGGCCGAGTCCGGTCCGGAGTCACCGGCCGCCGACAGCGCCACCGGAAAACCGAGGGCCGCCCCCAGACCCCACAGCACCACACCGGCGGCGGCCAGCACCTGCGGGTCGGCGAACGAGACCAGGGCCAGCCCGGCCGTGGCCGAGATCGCGCTGGCAGTGATCACTTTGCCGCGCCCGAACCGGGTGATGAAGCCGCCTCCGGCGAACCGGCCGACCGTCATGGCGGCGGCGAAGGTGGCGTAGATCGTCGATCCGAGCGCCGCGTCGAAACCGTGCCCGTCGATCATCAGCAGCGGGAGCCAGTCGTTCGCGGTGCCCTCGGCCAGAGCCATGGCCAGCACGATCACCCCGATGAGCAGGAGTCGGGAGTCGCGCCACGGCGCCGCGGGCCGGCCGGCGGTGGGAGGGGCGGAGGTTTCGTCGTCCACCATTGAAACCCGGCCCGACCCCTGACCCGAGGCTCGCCCGATCCCGGCCAGCGCCCCCACGAACGTGCCCAGGCTGAAGCACCCGTGCAGCGAGGGCAGGAAGGTCTTGTCGGTGACCCGTTCGACGTCGGCGCCCTCGATGTTCATGGCCACCTCGCCGCCGCCGACCCCGGCGCCGAAGAGGAACAGCCCGGCCGCGACCACGAACGGGGTGCCGAGCCAGGAGCCCAGGGCGATCGTCGGCAGGCTGACCAGCACGCCGAGGGTGCCCACGGCGATCACCGGCCGGGTGCCGGCCCGCAGCACCAGCGCGCCGGAGCAGAGGATGCCGATCATCGACCCGACCGACAGGCCGAGGTGTACGAGCCCGGGTGCGACATTCCCGAAGTGCCGTCCCCGCCGATCACGGGCACAGTGGCGATCGCGGACGACACGCAGAGGAGGCAGCGTGCGGGACACCCTTGAGTCAGGGCCCCAACTGCTCGCCGGCCGGTACGCGTTGGGGGACGTGATCGGCAGGGGTGGGATGGGCCTGGTCTACCGGGCCTGGGATTCCGAGCTTCAACGCGACGTGGCGGTGAAGGTGCTCCATCAACTCGCGATGGAGGACGACGTGAACCGGGCCAGGTTCGCGTCCGAGGCGAACACCCTCGCCGGCCTGAACCACCCCGGTCTGATCGCGCTTCTCGACGCTGCGACGCACGGCGACGAGCCGTACATCGCGATGGAGCTGATCGAGGGCGAGACGCTGAGCCGGCGTTGCCGGCCCGAGCCGATGTCGCCCAAGGAGGTCAGCGCGGTCGGCGCCTGCCTCGGTGACGCCCTGGAGTACGTGCACGGGCAGCGCATCGTGCACCGGGACCTCAAGCCCAGCAACGTTCTGCTGTCCGACGACGGCGAGGTGAAGCTCGGCGACTTCGGGGTGGCCCGGGCCCTCGACCACGCCGAGCGGCTCACCGGGACCGGCCTGACCATGGGCACCGCCGGCTACCTGTCCCCGGAACAGGTGCGGGGCGAGGAGATCCGCGAGTCCAGCGACATCTACTCGCTCGGGCTGGTGCTGATCGAGGCCCTCAGCGGACGCCCGGCGTTCCACGGCGATCCGGCCGCGGTCGCGGTCGCCCGGCTGCACAATTCCCCGCGCATCGACGTCGACATCCCGGCCGGCCTGGCCGGGCTGCTCACCGCGATGACCGACAACGACCCGCAGCTGCGCCCCGACGCCGGTGAGGTGGCCGTCCGGCTGCGTGCGTTCCACGAACTGGGGGACGACGCGAGCGGCGCCACCGTCACCGAGCTCGTGAACCTTCCCGCCCCGCTGCGCACGGCGCCCGAGTCGCCCGACGTGGGCGTGCCGGCCCGGCCGCAGGCACAGCCCCGGCACCGGCACGTGCTGGAGCCGGCCGGTGCCCCGGCGGCCTCCCCGGCTCTGGAGGAACTGGCCGCGGACTTCGGGATCCCGAGCCTGCTCGACCCGGGACCGGCGCCGCTGACCGACGCCCCGGTGGGCCGGCACGCGTCCACCCGGAGACGTCAGAGGTCGGTGCCGCGTACCGATCCGCACGGGCTGCCCCGGCTCTCCGGCGAGCTACCGCATCGTCGTGACCTGAGGGAACGCCGCCGTCGTCCGCTCCGGGCGGTCCTCGGCCTGACGGTACTGACGGCGGCGGCGATCGCCTCGGTGCTGCTGGTGGCCCTGGTCTTCTGAGCCGGCTCTCAGCCCTTCCGGCGGCCCAGGCGCTCGGCCAGCGCGTCGAGTTCCTGGGCCGCGCGCTCCCGTTCCTGCTCGGCCCGGCCGGTCAGCCCGCTCAGCGCCGGCAGCCGCCCGGCCAGGGTCAGATCGGCGGTGACCGTGCTGACGTCCATGCCCATCGAGGTGCCCAGCGCCTGGACGATGCTCGGCACCTGGTGGTCCACCGGGTCGCCCGGGCCGTAGGAACCGCCGCGGCTGGAGACCACCACCACCGGCTTGCCCGCGAGCGGCTGGGTGGGCTCGTCGATGGTCGAGGTGACGCCGCCGACGTGCACGTAGTCGATCCATGCCTTGAGCGTGGAGGGGACGGCCCAGTTGTACATAGGGGCACCGATCAGCACGACGTCGGCGTTCAGCAGCTCGCTGATCAGGACCTGCTGGAGCTGCTCGGCATCGGCCGGCACCAGGTCGCCGGGACGGCGCAGCCGGGGTGCCCAGTGCAGGGCGTCGGTGGGCAGGTGCGGCAGCTGGTCGAGGTGCAGGTCGCGGCGCACCACCAGGTGGTCGGTGCTGATCCCGGTCCAGGCGGTGGCGAAGCGCGCGGTGAGGGCGCGGCTGACGGAGCTGTTCAGATCGGCGGAGGAGTCGAGATGCAGCAGGGTCGGCACGGACTTTCCTTACTCTCGGTCGGCGAGTGCCGCCGACTCTGCCATGCCCTCTCTCCCGGGCCGCGCCGGACCGGACTCCGGATGCCCGGGTGATCCGAAAGGACTAGATCGTCTGATAGGTGGAGGAACGGGATCGTTACGCTAGGCTGACGATGTTTCCACTGACGGATGTGACGATGGGGTTCGGACCATCCAGGTGAAAGTGGTGTGTTCCGTCGAGCAGGCCTGGAGGGCTCGATGAACCTCGTCGGCTATGCGCTTGGCCTGCTGGTGGTGATCGCCGTTGCGATCCAGGCCATTCGAGCGCTGGGCCATGCCCTGGAAGGGCTCTTCGGCGCGATCGGCCAGGTGCTGATCCTGGTGGTCCAGGTCGGCTTCACCTTCACCTGCATCCTCGTGGTGCTGCTGGTGTGGCGCTGGTTCCTCCCCTACTTCCGGGGCAGCGTCAACGGCCTGCGCACGTCCCCGGCCTCCCGCGTCGCCTTCGGCCGCGACGAGCAGCTCACCCGCCGCGCGGGCGAGGGCTCCCTGTCCGGCCTGCTGCCGGTGCGGGTCACGCTCCAGCCGGAAGACGAGGCCCACGAGACCGCCGACCGGCCCAGCGACACGCCCCAGCTGCGCAGCGGCCCGGGCAATGCCTGGCGGCACAAGGGCGAGTGGGATCCGGAAGGCCCCGACCACCCCGCGGAACCCTCCTCCGCAAGCGGCGGCCCGGTGACGGGAGCGCTCGCGATCGGCCCGGGCACGACCTGGGAGCCGGGCGACGTGGTGGACGTGGCCGCCCTGGAACGTGAACAGGCCCATGAACAGGCACGTGAGGCCGCCGAGCCCGCCCGTTCTGCCGAGCCCGACCGTTCTGCCGAGCCCGACCGTTCTGCCGAGCCCGACCGTTCTGCCGAGCCCGACCGTTCTGCCGAGCCCGCCGGCACCACCCCGGCCGCCGAGCCCGCGCGCTCCGCCGAAGCCGCTCCCGCCACCGAACGCGCCCGTCTCGCTGAGTCCGCTGCTGGAGCCGGCCCGGTTTCCGAAGTCGCTGGTCCGGCGGAAGCCTCCCTTCCCACCGAGCAGACCGAAGACCGGGCCACCGAGCAGACCGACGACCGGGCGGCCGAGGGTGGCTCCGCCCGCAGCGGCCTGGCCGGCCTGGTCGCCGGCGCGGCCGCGGCGGCGCTCTCCCGGCGTCGGTCCCCCTCCCCGGACGACGAACCGGCATCACACCAGCAACCGCAGCGCGACGAGGCATCCCCCGACCCGAAGCAACCCGACGAGACACCGCACCAGAAGCCGTCTCGCGGGGAACGGCCCGCCGGGGCGGCGAGCGAGCGATCCGCGCCCGACGACCAGGCCGCCCCGCACCGGCCGGCCTCCGAAGACCACGACGACCAGCGTGGTCCGGCCATGATCACCGGTCCCGACATCACCCGTGCTCAGCCGCTGCCGCGGCGCAAGGCGGGGGAGTCGGGGGCGGCCGAGGCCTCCGAACCTCTGCGCGACCGCGATCCCGAGGCCAGGCGACGGGCGGGGCGGAACGAGGACGGCCCTCGCGTCGTCCCCGCATTGCTTCCGACTCCCGCCAGGCCGAAGCCGCCGGGCACGCCGGACGCCGATGAGGCCCGGCCCACCGGCGAGGCCAGGACGTCCGGGCACGTCGAGCCCGACGACTCCGGGCCCGACCTGGAACTGGACCAGGAAGACGAGCAGGCGGCCGAGGCCTCGACCGGTGAGCGTCCGTCGCCGGTGCCGTCCCCGTCGAGTGGGATGCGTCGCCGTCCGAACGCCGGGGGACGGCGGCCGCAGGAGCCGTACGACCCGTCCAAGCACCCGTACCAGGACTCGGAAACCGACAACGAGCTGCCGGTGCCGAGGTTGTCGCAGCTCCTGTCGCAGTCACGCAAGCGGGTGCTGGGCCGTGGCCGTAAGAGCGGCGACGCGGAACAGCGAGACCCCGAATCCCGCCCGCCCGCGGAAGAGGCCGTGCCCACGACGGATTCGCCCGTGGTGGCTGAGGGCGAAGCGCCGGCCGTCCGGGAAGCGCCGGGTGCGGCAGCCGGAGTCCGGGAGCGTCGTCCCAGCCTGCGTGACGTGATGGGCCGATCCCGCTCGCGGACGCCGGAAGAACCGAACCCGGAGAGTCCGGCCGCGCCCAAACCAGAACCAGTCACCCCGACCGCCGGGCAACCGTCTTCCGGCGAGCCCGCCGAAACCACCGAGACCGCGCCCGAAGCGCGCGAGCCCGGTGAGGCGTCCGGGGGTCCCGCAGCGGAGAGCTGGTCGGAGACGCCGTTCTCGTTCTTCGGTCTGCACGACGAGGTGGGCCCCGACGACGAAGGTGCTCTGCACCAGTCGCACGGTGAGAGCGACGAAGTCCACACCGGTCATGAGGGGAACGAGGGACCGGACGAATCCCTGGAGACGGCCGCCGAGATCGCCGCTGCCGCAGACCTGGCCGAGTCCGTCGCCGCTCAGGACGGTCGCACCGTCCGCCCGGAAACACCCGCCCCGAACCCGGCAGAGCCCGCCCCGAACCCGGCAGAGCCCGCCCCGAACCCGGCAGAACCTGCACCGAAACCGGCAGAGCCCGCCCCGCTACCGGTAGAACCCGCCCCGCTACCGGTAGAACCCGCTGCGGCGCCGGAGAACACCGACCGGCCGGCAACCGAGTCCGCCGGAGCCCCAGCACTCGGCACCACCTCGACCCGTGACACGGACGCCCCCCGCTCCACCGACACCGCGGCCGACAAGGCTGAGGAGGCCGATAAGGCTGACGAGGTCGACAAGGCCGACACAGCCGACGCGAGCGACACAGCCGACGCGAGCGACACAGCCACCGCAGACGAGGCAGCCATCGCGAGAACCGGTGCGCCCGAACCGGACCAGCAGGGCAAGGGGCAGGTGGGTGACGGCCCGGCCGAGCCCACTCCCGACATTCCGGTTCCTCCCCGCGCCATCCCCGGCCAGCGGGAGCGGGTGCTGCTGAGCTCGGCCCCCGAGCTGCCCGAGCTGCCCGAGCTGTCGCCCCGCAAGTCCGCACCCCGCCGCGAGCAGCAGCAGCCGCACCAGCTGAGCACCTACAGCTACCGCAACGAGCTCCCGCACCTCGACCTCGAAACCAGGCTGGCCGACGAAACGGTCTGCCGGGCCGCCCTCGACCTGGCCGGCGCCCCCGAGGACGAGGCCGTGCGCCAGACCCTCCTCGACGCCCTGACCGGCGACGGCGACGGCCACACCGAGTCTCGCACCCTGCTCCAGGCCACCGCCCTGCGCGGATCGGGCGGGGTGGTGGCGGAGTTCCTCGACGGCCTGGTGCTGATGCGCGACCTGAACGCCCGGGCCTTCAGCCCGCCGCCCACCCCCGGCGCGACCGGCACGACCGGCGGGACCGGCGGGACCGGCGGGACCGGTGCCGCCGCCCGGGCGGCCCGGGCCATCCGCTCGGACAACGTCTACGCCGTCACCCCCGACCGGGCCTCGCGCGACCTGCTCTCCGGCGTGCCGGGTTTCACCCGTGCGCTGGCCAACTGGGCCATGATCAGTGACGACGAGGACCGGCCGGAACTCGAGGCGGCCTTCCAGCGGGCCGTGGCGAACATGCCGATGGAGCTGCTCGACGCCATCCGGCACGCGATCAAGCTCGCCCCACCGCTGCCCGGTGTGCCACTGCGGATCGACCGGCTGACCGGCATCGTCACCACGCTCCCCGAGGAGCAGGCCACCGAGGTACCGGGCGAGGGCTGGCAGGCCGAGTGGCGGCGCTCCGAGCGCCGCGCCCAGAACTGAACCGAACCTTTCCCGAGAACAGGCAAATCCTCAAGAACAACGCTGGATTCTGCCGGAGCTCTTCGTCGTCCACAGTTGATTTCTGGGCGGAACCAGACCCGATGGACTGTTCGGGGTGCACCTGGCCCATCTACTTGGATGTACGTCACCGCTGACGAACTGTGTACCTGGATCTACTGAGACACCACATAGACCCAGGCCATGGAGGCAGACGAGTGATTCGCGCGGGACGCGTCCGGAAGATCGGCGGGGTGGCCGTAGCCCTGGTGGCATCGGCCCTGGTTTCGGTGCTGGTGTCCCAGCCGGCCATGGCGGCCTCGGCGGCGACGCGCACGATCACCTGGAACAACCTGGCCCCCGGCCTGGTGCACGCGAACACCGACTACACCCGGCTGGCCACCGCCACCCGGGTGCCCGGCACGGTCGACGGCAAGGCGCTCAAGCTCACCCTGCCGGCGAACCCGGAGGCCGGTCCTCGCGGCGGCGTCGGCTTCGAGACCGACAAGGCCTACCGCTACGGCACTTTCGGCACCCGGATGAAGACCGCGGACTGCACCGGCCAGAACGCGCCGGGCGTGGTCACGGCCGCCTTCACCTACTCGATGGACCACGACGACACCAACGGCAACGGCGTCACGGACAACAACGAGATCGACTTCGAGATCCTCTGCTCGCAGCCCGATGTGGTCTGGATGACCATCTGGACCGACTACAGCGAGACCTCGAACAACCTGCGCTCGATCTCGCGGGTGGTCAACGTGCGCACCGGCGAGGTGCTCTACAACTGCTACATCGTGTCGTACGGCACCGGGTGCCAGCCGCCGAAGGCCGGTGAGAACCTGCCGGCCAAGACCACCCCGATCGCCGGTTTCAACGCGTCCAAGCAGTTCCGCACGTACAAGTTCGACTGGCAGCCCGACCGCGTCACCTTCTACACGTACGACAACCAGAACCGGAAGGTCGTGCTCTGGGACTACCGCGGCCCGGCCGACCGGATTCCGCAGACCCCGTCGCTGTACATGCAGAACGTCTGGCACAGCGCCAACTGGGACCCGTTCGGCGGCAACCCCTCGCACAACCGCCCGACGGTGGCCAACACCGCGTACATCGACAGCACCTTCCTGCCGCAGTAGCCTTCATTTGGACGTCCGACAGTTGGACGTCAAAGTTTCTCGGCGTGGAGGCGGCGGTGGGTGCGAGTCAAAAATGGGGGACGACGCGGGAACGGCCAGTCCGGTTCGTCACCGCCGCAAGCCTTTTCGACGGGCATGACGCCTCGATCAACATCATGCGCCGCATCCTCCAGGCGCAGGGCTGCGAGGTGATCCATCTCGGCCACGACCGCTCGGTGGAATCCGTGGTGACGGCGGCGGTGCAGGAAGACGTGCACGGCGTCGCGATCAGCTCCTACCAGGGCGGGCACGTCGAGTACTTCGGCTATCTGGTCGATCTGCTGGCCGAGCGCGGCGCCGGCGACGTGCGGGTGTTCGGTGGCGGGGGAGGCGTGATCACCCCCGGCGAGATCGCCGGGCTGCGCGACAAGGGCGTGCTGATCTTCTCGCCGCACGACGGTCAGCGCCTCGGGCTGGCCGGCATGATCGAAACCGTGGTGCAGGCCGCCGACCGTGACCTGACCGGCTCCGCGCCGTCGCTCGACGCCGTCCGCTCCGGCTCGGATCCGGCTCTGGCCCGGGCGATCTCGGTGATCGAGGCGGGATCCGCCGACCCGGAGTGGCTGCACGGCCTGCGGGCGGCCGCCCCCGCCGTCCCGGTCCTCGGCATCACCGGCACCGGCGGCTCGGGCAAGTCGTCGCTCACCGACGAGCTGATCCGCCGCCTGCGCACCGACCAGCAGGACAAGCTCCGGGTGGCCGTGCTCGCCGTCGACCCGACCCGGCGCCGCGGCGGGGGAGCGCTGCTCGGCGACCGGATCCGGATGAACGCCCTGCACCCCGGACGCGTGTTCTTCCGCTCGCTGGCCACCCGCGGCGCCGGTGGTCAGGTGCCCGAGCACCTGCCCGACATGGTGAATGCCTGCAAGGCGGCGGGTTACGATCTGGTCGTCGTGGAGACGCCGGGCATCGGGCAGGGCGACACCGGCATCGTCGATCTGGCCGGCGTCTCGCTGTACGTGATGACGCCGGAGTTCGGCGCCGCGTCGCAGCTGGAGAAGATCGACATGCTCGACTTCGCCGACGTGGTGGCTATCAACAAGTTCGAGCGGCGCGGCGCCGAGGACGCCCTGCGTGACGTGAGCCGCCAGGTGGCCCGCAACCGCGAGGCTTTCGACGTGCCCTGGCAGCAGATGCCGGTGTTCGGCACCAGTGCGGCCCGCTTCGACGACGACGGGGTCACGGCGCTCTACCAGCACCTGCGCGAACTGCTGGGACTGCCGGAGGGCATCCTGCCCGCGGTGACGGTGAAGACGTCCTCCCGGCCGGCGGCCGTGATGCCACCCGACCGGGTGCGCTATCTGGCGGAGATCGCCCGCACGGTGCGGGATTACCACCGTGCCACCACCGATCTGGCCGACGCCGCGCGCAGGGCCCAGCATCTGCGCACGGCGATCGGCGAGCTCAGACGTGACCCGGCATTCCCCGAGCCCCTGGCCGCGCTCCAGCGCCTGGCGACCGAGGCCGAAGGGCTTCTGCCCGGCGACGTGCACCAACAGCTGAACGACTGGCCGGCCACCGTCGAGGCCTACGCCGCGCACGACTACACCATCGAGGTGCGGGGCCGCACGCAGAGCACCCGGCTGCACCGCGAAACCCTCTCCGGGTCGAGTATTTCCCGGGTCGCCCTGCCGCGCACCACGGATCACGCCGAGCTGGTCCGGTTCTTCCGCGACGAGAACCTCCCCGGCCTCTTCCCCTTCACCGCGGGGGTTTTCCGGTTCCGCCGCGACGCCGAGTCGCCCGCCCGGATGTTCGCCGGCGAGGGCGACGCCCGCCGCACCAACCGCCGCTTCCACCTGCTGGCGCAGGGGCAGCCCGCCACCCGCCTGTCCACGGCATTCGACTCGGTGACCCTCTACGGCCGCGACCCGGACCCCCGGCCCGACGTCTACGGCAAGGTCGGCACCTCCGGCGTCAGCATCGCCACGCTCGACGACATGCGCGAGCTGTACGCCGGTTTCGACCTCTGCGACCCCACCACCTCGGTCTCGATGACGATCAACGGCCCGGCCCCGGCGATCCTGGCGATGTTCCTGAACACCGCGATCGAGCAGCAGCTCGCGGCCCGGCCCGGCGAGGACCCGGAAACCGTGACGGCGGACGTTCTCACCAGGGTCAGGGGCACGGTGCAGGCCGACATCCTGAAGGAGGACCAGGGGCAGAACACCTGCGTGTTCAGCACCGAGTTCTCGCTGCGGGCCATGGCCGACGTGCAGGAGTGGTTCATCGACCACCGGGTGCGCAACTTCTACTCGGTCTCGATCAGCGGCTATCACATCGCCGAGGCCGGGGCGAACCCGATCAGCCAGCTCGCCTTCACCCTGGCCAACGGATTCACCTACGTGGAAAGCTATCTCGCCCGCGGGATGGCCGTCGACGACTTCGCACCCAGCCTCTCGTTCTTCTTCAGCAACGGCATGGACGCCGAATACACCGTGATCGGCCGGGTGGCCCGCCGGATCTGGGCCGTGGCCATGCGCGAGCGCTACGGTGCCGGCGAGCGCAGTCAGAAGCTCAAGTACCACGTGCAGACGTCGGGCCGTTCGCTGCACGCCCAGGAGATGAACTTCAACGACATCCGCACCACCCTGCAAGCCCTCTGCGCGCTCTACGACAACGCGAACTCGTTGCACACCAACGCCTATGACGAGGCTCTGACCACACCGACCGAGGCCTCGGTGCGCCGGGCGCTGGCGATCCAGCTGATCATCGACGCCGAGTGGGGCCTGTCGATGAACGAGAACCCGCTCCAGGGATCGTACGTCGTGACCGAGCTGACCGACCTGGTGGAGGAGGCCGTGCTGGCCGAGTTCGAGCGGATCAGCGAACGCGGCGGCGTGCTGGGGGCGATGGAGACCGGCTATCAGCGCGGCCGCATCCAGGACGAGTCCATGCTGTACGAGCAGCGCAAGCACGACGGGTCGCTGCCGCTGATCGGGGTGAACACCTTCCTGCCCCCGGCCGGCGACCCGGGTGCCGGTGAACTGGGTGCCGGTGAACTGGGTGCCGGTGATCCGGATCAGCACCCACCGGCGCTGATCCGGGCCACCGAGGCCGAGAAACAGTCGCAGCTGGACCGGCTGCACGACTTCCAGCAGCGCCACCGCGACGAGGCGCCGGCCGCCCTGGAACGGCTGAAAGAGGTCGCCCGGCAAGGGGGCAACGTGTTCGGTGAGCTGATGAACGCCGTACGCTGCTGCTCCCTGGGCCAGATCACCGAGGCCTTCTTCGAGGTCGGCGGTCAGTACCGCCGCAACGTGTGAAAGGCGCTGCCGTGCGACCCCAGCTGCCGTTCGACCCGATCGCCGAGGCCCGGCGGCAGTGGCAGGAGCACGGCTGGCCCGAGGCCGCCGCCGGGATGGCCGCCGTCACCTCGATCGTGCGGGTGCAGCAGATCCTGATGGCCCGCATCGAAGAGGCCCTGCGCCCCCACGACCTCACCTTCTCCCGCTACGAGTTGTTGCAGCTGCTGGCCTTCAGCCGCTCCGGCGCGCTGCCGCTGTCGCGGATCGGGGCCCGGTTGCAGGTGCACCCGGCCAGCATCACCAACGCGGTTGACCGCTGCGAGCGCAACGCCCTGGTGCGGCGGGTGCGGCATCCCACCGACCGGCGCACCACCCTGGCGGAGATCACCGACCAGGGAAGGGAACTGGTGGCCAAGGCGACGGAGAGCCTGAACCGTGAGGTGTTCACGGCGCTGGGCATCGGTGACGACGACGTGGCCGGCCTGGTCACCGTGCTCAACCGGTTCCGCCAGGCGCACGGTGACTTCTGACCACACGGCGAAGGGCGCCGAGTCTGCTCGGAAGCAGTCTCGGCGCCCTTCGGCCGTGATGAGCGGGACGGTTCAGTTGACGACGGAGCCGTTCACCACCGCGATGTACTTCTCCGGGCGGAAGGTCAGGACCACCCGGACGTCGGCGTCCCCGATCGGGTACACGTTGCCGTAGCGCACCTGGAGCGAGTGGTAGAACGAGGCCTGCGCGTCGTCGTCCTCGATCGACTCCAGCGTCGCCCGCACCTCCAGGAACCGGTAGGGGTTCTCCGGGTCGAGCACGGAGAGCGCGACCCGGGGCTCGTTCTGGAGGTTCGCGAACTTCTGCCGGTTCTTCGTGTGCGTCAGTTTCAGCACCTCGCCGTCCCAGGCGAACCACATCACGCTGCTCTGGGGCGACCCGTCGGGGCGGATCGTGGCCAGGTGGGCGAAGTTGGCGCGTTCGAGCAGGTCCTTGTGACTTTCCGGAAGAGCCCTGGTAGCCATGTCCTCTACTCCGTCGATCGAGGCGGGATGAACGGGATCACGCTACTCCGCGGACGACTTTCCGTCCTGCGAGGTCTCCTCCTCCACCGGGACCCGCAGCGGCCGCAGGAACACCCAGGCCAGCATGATCACGGCGAACACCAGCAGGCCGATGCCCACCCGGGTGTTCAGGTTCACGCCGTCGGCGCGGTCGATCTCGCTGTCGCTGGTGAACCACAGGCCCATCACCACCAGAACGATGCCGTAGAGCCCGATCAGCCCGCCGATGATGCTGCGGATGTCGAACGCGCCCGCCGACTGCGTCTTCACCGGCTCCGTGCTCTCTGCCATGTCGCTCTCTGCCATGTCGGCAACCTCTCTCGTTCGTGCTGCCTCAGCGGAAGATGATGTTCAGGGCGACGACCATCACGCCGGCCACGCCCACGAGCATCGGGGTGGACCGGTACCAGACCGCCTCGTCACCGGTGCGGTTCTCGCTCAGGTCGGCCTTCGGGGTCAGCGAATACACCAGACCCCGCAGCTCCGCCTCGGGTTTCGGCGCGGTCACCATGGTCACCAGCACGCTCACCACGATGTCGGCCACGAACGCCACACCGGCGGCCAGGAAGCTCGCGCCCTGGCCCTGGAGGCTGATCACGTCGGTCTCGGAGAGGATGAAGATGAAGATGGCGGAACCGGTTCCGACCACCAGGCCGACCCAGCCGGCCGTCGCCGTCATCCGCTTCCAGAACATCCCGAGGATGAAGGTGGCGAACAGCGGGGCGTTGAAGAACGAGAACAGCTGCTGGAGGTAGTCCATCAGGTTCGAGTAGCCGGAGGCGATCACGGCGGTGAAGATCGCGGCGATCGTCGCGGCCACCGTGACCCAGCGGCCGACCCGCAGGTAGTACTCGTCCGGCCGGTCCTTCTTGACGTAGGTCTGCCAGATGTCGTAGCTGAACACCGTGTTGAAAGCGCTGATGTTGGCGGCCATACCGGCCATGAACGAGGCCAGCAGACCGGTGATCGCCAGGCCCAGCAGGCCGTTCGGCAGCAGGTCACGCATGAGCAGCAGCAGGGCGTCGTTGTAGGTGACGTCGCCGCCGGTGCCGCCGTTCGCCTTGTACTGCACCATCTCCTGAACCGAGACCGCGGCGATCATGCCGGGGATCACCACGATGAACGGGATGAACAGCTTGGGGAACGCGCCGATCACCGGGGTGCGGCGGGCGGCCGACATGCTCTTCGAGGCCATCGCGCGCTGCACCTCGACGAAGTTCGTCGTCCAGTAGCCGAACGAGAGCACGAAGCCGAGGCCGAACACGATGCCGACCACCGACAGGAAGTCGTTGGAGAAGCCGGACAGCTCGTTACCGGGCCAGGCCGAAAGCTGCTCCGCACCACCGGGACTGGCGGCGACCTTGTCTTTCAGGCCTTCCCAGCCACCGACCTTGTGCAGGCCGGCCAGGGTCAGCGGCAGCAGCGCGGCCACGATCACGAAGAACTGGAGCACCTCGTTGTAGATCGCCGCGGACAGGCCACCGAGCGTAGTGTAGACCAGCACGATCAGCGCGGCCACGATCAGCGAGACCCAGAGCGGCCAGCCCAGAAGCACATTCACGATCGTGCCGAGCAGGTAGAGGTTCACACCGGCGATCAGCACCTGGGCCAGCGCGAAGCTCAGCGCGTTCACCAGGTGAGCGGCGGGACCGAAGCGGCGGAGCATGAACTCCGGCACCGAGCGGACTTTCGAGCCGTAGTAGAACGGCATCATCACGACGGCGAGGAACAGCATCGCCGGGACGGCGCCGATCCAGAAGTAGTGCATGGTCGACATGCCGTACTGGGCGCCGTTCGCCGACATGCCCATGATCTCGATCGCGCCGAGGTTGGCGGACACGAACGCGAGACCCGTCACCCAGGCCGGCAGCGACCGTCCGGAGAGGAAGAAGTCGATGCTGCTGGAGACCTGGCGCCGGGCCAGTACCCCGATACCCAGAACAACCGCGAAATATGACGCCAAAATGATGTAGTCGATCGCACTTGCATCGAGGCGTAGGACGTCCGAGTCCACAAATACCCCCTTGTACTGACCAGGTTCTCAGGAGTGGAACCTGGTTCGGGCCACGTCAGGTATAAGCCCGGCCCTGTGCACCTGCAATTCGGGGACGTCCCGATTGGTGCTGTTTTGACACCTGTTGTATTCACCAGGGATCGCCAAGGTCACATGTAAACCCGGGAACTCTATGAACACAACTGCTTCGGGCGGCCCTGCGCCGAGCGGGCCGTGACGAGCAGCTACCGCAGGGTGGTCGCCAGGGATCACCGGGACGTGGATCAGCGGGGCGCCGGGGCGGGCCGGGTCCCGATCACCACGCGCGCCTCGATCTCCTCGTCGTGCCGGGTCTCGGCGATCAGGCCGTGCGTGATCATGTGGCCGACGGCCGCAGGCAGCTGGGCCCGGCTGATCTCGCACATCACCTGTCCACCCGGGGCCAGCCAGCCGGCGGCGCCGTCGATCAGCCGGCGGTACACCGTGAGCCCGTCGTCGCCGCCGTCGAGCGTGTGGGCGGGGTCGAAGTCCCGGGCCTCGCCGGGCAGGAACTCCAGCTCGGCGGTGGGCACGTAGGGAACGTTCGCGACCAGCACGTCGACCCGTCCGCGCAACCGGGCGGGCAGCGCCGTGAACAGGTCGCCGGTGTGCACCTGGCCGCGCCCGCCCAGGTTGCGGCGCGCGCAGGCCGCGGCCGCCGGGTCGATGTCGGCGGCGTGCAGCTCGACCGGCCCGGGTGCCTCGTGCAGCACGGCGCAGCTGATCGCCGCCGCCCCGCAGCACAGCTCCACCACGACCGGCGCCGGCGCCCGGGAGGCATGCCGCACGGCCTGCCCGGCCAGGAGTTCCGTGCGCCGCCGGGGAATGAACACGCCGGGTTCGACCCCGATGCGCAACCCGCGGAAGGCGGCCCAGCCGAGCACCAGCTCCAGCGGTTCTCCGCCCGCGCGTCGTCGCGTCCGCCGCGCGAGATCCTCGTCCGAGGTGGCGCTCTCGATCAGCAGGCCGGCCTCCTCCTCGGCCCAGACGCACCCGGCCCCGCGCAGGGCCGAGGCCACCTCGGTCTGGTTCACCGCAGCCCCACGCAGTCGTTGTCCCAGAACTCCCGGGCGTACACCAGCGTCCCGGTCATCCAGGCCTGGTAGGCAGGCAGTTTCACCACCTGGAACGCGGCGTCGGGAGTACGCAGCGAGGGCTTGCGGAAGCCCAGCGGGCCACCGGCCAGGAAGCCCAGGCGGCCGTAGAAGGCCGGATCGCCCTCCAGGAACAGCAGCGGCACCGCGGTTTTCGACATCTCCTCGATCACGGTCCGGACCAGCGCCGAGCCGATGCCGCGGCCGTGCAGTGCCGGGGTCACGGCCAGCGGGCTGAGCACGGCCACGTCGACCAGCTCGCGCGGGGCGTCGAGCAGGCTGCGGGTGCACAGCACCGACCCCACCACCCGGTCGTCCTCCTCCGCCACCAGTGCCAGGTCGCAGGCCGAGGGGGGCATGGCCCGCAGCGCACCCACCAGCCCCGCGACCTTGGGGCCCTCGACACCGAACCCCTGCCGATAAACGTCGTCGGCCGCCACACGATCGGCGTGGTTCTCCGCTCGAATCAGCACGAGCGGAGGTTAACGAGGACCGGTTGCGCGAGCACGTCCTTTTCTACGGTGCGGCCTGGGTCAGCCCCTTCTTCCTGCCGCCCATGCTCTCCACCACACGCGTGGTGCGCCGCAGCGCCTCTTGCAGGCGCGAGCGGGTGGTCGATCCGTAGTCCTTGGTGCGCAGCGCTTCTCGCACGTCGAGCACCCGGTGCGGGGTCTGCTTGGTCATCAGCAGCGGCACGTACTCGGCCTGCGACACGGTGAACCGCTTCGCCCCGCCGGCCCGGGTGAAGGTGAAGCGGGTGAGCAGGCCCTCGGCGTTCGGATCGCCCGGTGTGCTGTGGTCGGCCACCAGGTTGCCCAGGCCGTAGACCACCCAGGTTCTGCTGATCTTCTGCACCGGCTCCACCACGTGCGCATGATGGCTGATGATCAGGTCGAGCTTGCCCGACCGGGCCAGGCGCGGGGCCAGCTGCTCCTGCTGGGCGGACGGCGTCTGGCTGTACTCCGTGCCCCAGTGCATCGCCGCCACCACCACCTCGGCGCCGGCTCCGCGGGCCCGCGTGGCGTCGTCCAGGATGCCCTGCTGCGAGATCTCGTTGGCCCGCCAGGTCTGCCCGCCGGGATACGCCACCCCGTTGAAACCGTAGGTGTACGAGAGGAAAGCGACCTTCACGCCGTTCACGTCGAGCATGGTGATCCGCTTCGACTCGCGGGCCGAGCGGGCCGACCCGGCATGCTCGACGCCGGCCTCGTCCAGCCCGTCGAGCGTGCGGTCGACGCCCGCGGCCCCCTGGTCGAAGGTGTGGTTGCTGGCCGTGCTGCACACGTCGTAACCGGTGGAGGCCAGCGCCTTCGCGATCTGAGGCGGCCCGGAGAAACTCGGGTAGGCGCTGTACGGCCCGCCCGCCGGGGCCAGCGGCGTCTCCAGATGGCACAGCGCCACATCGGCGTCGCGCACATACGGCTTCACCCCGGCCAGCATCGGCCGGAAGTCCATCACGCCGCGCCCGGTGTCTTCGGCATCCGCCCGGGCCTGCGCCCACAGCGACTCGTGCAGTAGCACGTCACCCGTGGCGACCAGGGTGAACTGCTCGCTCTCCGGGGTCGGCGAAGGTGCCGGGGTGGTCGGCGGGGTGGTCAGCGCCGACGAACCGGTGGACGACGAAGCGCGCGGCGCGGTCCCCGCGTCGTCCATGGTTGACGCCCCGCCCGAACAGGACGCGAGGACGACGCAGAGCCCGGCCCCCACCAGAGGCAGGAACCGGGCTCTCGGACCGTGACTGCTGTGACCGTCGGGACGCACGCCCCGAGTATGCCGGTTACTCCCGATTCACCGGACGACCCGGAGCGTGCCGGCCGCCACCCGCACCCCCTTGATCCGCTCGGTGCCGGAGTAGGACAGCGTGAGCTGATAGCTGCCGGCCGGCAGCTTCGGCAGCACCAGCCAGCGAGAACCCTTGTTGGAGTAGGTGAAGTCGATCGACGCGCTGCGGGTGGCCCCGCTGCGGGCCTTCGCGGTCAGCGTGACCCGGCCCGGCGGCCGGGACGTGCCCGGGACCGACACCCGCACCTGCGCCTTGGCGTTCTGCGACGCGGGCACCGGCCTGGTGTTGCGGTAGACCTTCATGGTCGAGGTGACCTTGGTGGGCCGCAGCAGCTCGGACAGCGGCACACTGCGGAACGCGATCCGCTCCTTCCAGGTCTGCACCCCGGTCTCGTAGAGCACCCCCACGCCCTGGCCGATCTGCACCAGGTCGGAGTAGGCGCCCGGCGTGCTCTGGAGCTCCAGCTGGTAGCGGCTGCCCCAGCTGCGGCCGCCGGTGGTGCTGACGAAGATCGACATGTCGCGCCGCAGGTTGCGGGTCTTGTCTCCGGGTGCGGAGAACAGCAGCAGGTTGTCGTACGCGCCGGACGGCACCAGCGCGCTGCCCTGCACCGACACGATCGGCAGTGCGGACCGGGTGAGCCCGTCGCCGGCCAGGGTCTCGCCGCCGTCCTTCGACAGCGCCCACTGCCGCGCGGTGCCGGCGGCGGCCTGGTCCCGCTTCTCGCGGTAGCTGATGAACAGGTTGCCGTCGTCGAGCTCGGCGATCGTGCCCTCGATGGTGTCGGTGCCACGGGCGGTCTGGAGCTGGTGGAACCCGGTGTGCCAGGTCTTGCCGTGGTCGTCGCTGTACACGCCGTACGCGCCGTACAGGCCGTCTTTCGTGCGGTACGCCACCGGGAAGATCAGCCGCCCGGCGTGCGTGCGGGTCAGCTGGATGCCGTGCCCCGGGCCGGGCAGGCCGGACTTCAGCCCGTCCGGCCGCACCGGCGTGCTGAGCAGCGGCGAGAAGGTCTTCCCGTCGTCGGTGCTGGTCTGGAGATACAGGCCCTTGCCCTGCCCGCCGGAGTTCTCCCGCACGGTGACGCTGGAGAACAGCAGGATGTCGCCGGTCTGCGCGTCTACCAGGGCGGACGGGTTGGACACCCGGTTCGCGGCATCGCTGGCGATCACCTTCGGCGCGCTCCACGAGCAGCCGTTGTCGGTGGACCGGGCCGTCGCGATGTCGTAGTCGCCCATGTCACTGGTGTCGTTGTTGTCGCGGGCCTCGGCGAACGCCACCAGGGTGCCCCGCGTGGTGCGCACGATCGAGGGGATGCGGTACCAGAGCGTGGCGGACGGCCGGCTGCGGAACGGCGTGCTGTCGCAGGTCGTGGACATCTCGACAGTGGACGACTGAACGGTGGACGACTGACTGGTGGACGACTGAACGGTGGACGACGGGGAGGCCGCGAGCGGCGCGGCCGTCGTCGCCGGACCGGAGGCCGCGGACGCCTGGAGGGCGGTGCCCAGCGCGAGGCCGGCCACAGCGGTGCAGGATGCGATCAGGCCACCGGCGAACCGGCGGAAGCTGGAGGAGCGGGTCATTCGGCGTTGTTCGCGTCGAGGGCCACGGTGTCCCATTCGACACCGGCGGGCGCGGCTTGAGGGATACGGACGGGTGAACCGGCAGCCCGGGGGCGGATCGGTGCGCGGCCCGGGCAGTTCGCCGTCCATCGGTTGAAACAAACGATGTGGCGGCCGGTGGCCGGACTCCGGGTCACGCACCCGTCGTCCACCACCGGCCGCCACCGGATGTCCGGTCACCACTGTGAGGGGTTGTCCCGACCCCTCACGGTGCAGAGGACCGGATCCGCCGTCAGGCAGGGGGTCAGACCGTGAAACCCCGCTGACGGCGGAAGACCTTGCGGGCCATGAACAGCGTCTGCACCACGGTGAAGATGTAGAGCGCCGGCCAGCCCAGCGAGAGGATCGCCGCCTGGACGGAAACCGTCTGCTGGCTCCAGGCGAGGATCAGCAGGCCGAACACCGCCGCGAACACCACCAGCGGGAAGATGTAGGCCGAGCCCCGGCCCTTCTCGGCCGCCGCCTGTGCCGCCCAGTTGTCCTTCTCCACCCGGGCGAAGAACTGGGTCCAGGCGGAGAGGAAGTGGCCGATCCGGATCCACATGTACGCCTCGGCCGGCAGCAGGAAGCAGAACGCCAGGTCGGAGGCCGACTTGTCGTGCATGGCCAGGGCCAGCCGCAGGTTCAGCGCGATCGCGATGGCCGGCGGGATCAGCCAGACCGGGTTGAACACGAACGCGTGGATCGACAGCGCCGCCGCCAGCAGCAGCAGGAAGGCCATGCGGCTGAAGATGTTCGACAGCATCGAGATGTTCTCGAACCAGCGCAGCCGCAGGTTCGGGTGCAGCGGCTGGCCCTTCGTGTCGCCGCGCTGCCCGGGCCACATCAGGTCGATGGCGCCGTAGTTCCACTTCACCTGCTGGCCGTGCAGCGCCCGCAGGTTGGTCATGGCGCCCACGTAGGCCCGGGCCCGGGCGCTGATCTTGGTGCTGAAACCAGCGTCCCGGATCTGGAGACTGAGCTTGGAGTCCTCCACCTCGGAGTCGCGCACCCAGGGGGTGTGCTGGTGGTCGCGCACCATCACGGTCTGGAGGGCGTGCATCGAGAAGATGCTGAACTGGCCGCCGAGCACCGCCATGTTGCGGCCGTGCAGCAGGTTGTCCATGTTGAACCCGGCGAACTGGGCGCGCTGACCGGCCACCAGGAACTTGGCGGTGCCGCCCTCGATCTTCGACTTGTCGATCGAGTAGATGGCCGAGATACCGCCGATCCGCGGGTCGTCGACGATCTCCTTCTCCAGCCACTCCACCGCGCGCCGGTCGGCCGTGGTGTCGCCGTCGACACCCAGCAGGTAGTCGTAACCGCGGGCCAGCCGGAAGCCGAAGTTCAGCGCCCCGACCTTCTTGTCCGGGTTCACGCCCATGTCGTGCACGTGGATCGTGGTCTCGTAGGACTGACCCTTGACGCTGCGCCGGTGCTTGCCCCGGTAGCGGTTGGCGATCTCCACCGTGTCGTCGTCGGTGTTGTTGACGACCACGTGGATCACGTCCGGCAGCCGGGTCTGCGAGAGCAGCGACTCTAGCACCTCGGCGATGGTCTCCTGCTCGTTGTACGCCGGGATCACGCAGGCGATCCGGGCGTGCCGGATGACCTCCAGGTCGGGGGCGGCCGGTTCCGGGGTGTGCTGGGCGGGCAGGTTCAGGGCCCGGGCCGCGGCCTGCTGGCCGGCGTCGATCATCCGGCGGCCCAGCGGCCGGAGACCACTCTGGTGCTGGGTCGCGTGCTGGGTGCCGGGCTGCGTTCCGGGCTGGGCCGGCAGCTCGGTCACAACGTGCACCTCGCCCGGGGAGCGGGCGATCAGGATCTCGTTGTTGATGGTCACTGGCTGGCTCCTTCACTGGCGCTGGTGTCTCCGGAGCTCAGCTCGACGGTGTCCAGCACGGTCTGGCGGTAGAACGAGCCCGAGCCGGGCGCGGTCTCGAGGAGCAGGTCGAAACGGACCTGGATGGTCGCCGCGGTGGTGGCGGTGGTGGCGGTGGTGGTGGGCAGGGCCAGCACGGAGCCGTAGGAGTACGGCGGGGTGAGCACGAACTCGCCCTGGTCGTCGGCCAGCGCGGTCTGCGTGCCGTCGGCGGCCACCAGCGTGGCGGCGAACTGGGTCACCTTGACCGTGTGCTTGCGGTCGGCGCCCTTCAGCTCGGCCGACAGGTGCACGTCGTCGCTCGTGCCGTCGATCCAGTAGCGCACCACGAGTTCGGCGTCGCCGGCCTGCTGGCTGTGCTCCACCGAGCCGTCGGCCAGCTCGCCGCCGGCGAACGGGTCGGCGGTGGTGGCCGTGCTCGTGCTCGACGGGGTGGCGCTCGGGGTGGCCGTGGCCGTGCTCGAAACGGTCTGTGCCGTGGACTTCTTCACCGCCAGCGAGGGACTCATCGAGGCCCACTGGGCGGAGCAGCCGGAGAGCATGATGCTGAGGCCGATTCCGGTCGCGGTCAGGGTCAGGGCCTTGCGCCGTCGGCCGGGGACACGGCCGGGGCTTCCGGTCCTGGTACGGCGTGGCGTCTGGGACGGACGCCCACCGTGGGACAGGGTGGTGTTCGGTCTGGACATGAGACCCCATTGCGTGACGATGGGTAGCGACCCATCGGCGTCTCGTCGTTGAGGGCGCCGAATCGGTCGCGCTGTGTCACCTCAAGTTCGCCACAGGCCGCCGGTGTCACGGAAGGTAATCGGCGGCGTTCCCTGCGATCGGCTCACCGACTGTCACGGAATGAACATCGACTTCACGCTGCGTGGATGTTGGGCAATGTCACAGCGCCGTTGCATCCCTGTTTGGGGCGGATCAGGATCTTTGTCGCTCCGACATGTGTCGTTTAAGGACTAGCGTTCTGGCTGCACGCGCCTGGGCGTCCCTCAGCTCTGACCGGCGCCCGAACCGACGCGGCTGATATCTCGTGGAAGAGG
The DNA here is from genome assembly GCF_018499875.1 of Kineosporia corallincola. Lineage (GTDB taxonomy): Bacteria > Actinomycetota > Actinomycetes > Actinomycetales > Kineosporiaceae > Kineosporia > Kineosporia corallincola. Next base: position 133,126 of record NZ_JAHBAY010000015.1, read on the forward strand.
TAAAGCAATGAAAGCCGTGCAGTACCGGACCATCGGCAAGGGCCCCGAGGTCGTCGAGGTGGACAAGCCGACCCCCGGACCGGGCCAGGTTCTGCTGAAGGTCACCGCCGCCGGTCTGTGCCACTCGGACGAGCTCGTGATGTCGGTTCCCGACGCGATGGGCTATCAGCTGCCTATGACCCTGGGTCACGAGCCCGCCGGCATCGTCGAGGAGCTCGGCGAGGGCGCCACCGGCATCGAGGTCGGTACGCCGGTCATCGTGTACGGCTGCTGGGGCTGCGGGGTGTGCGAAATGTGCGCCGCCGGAAAGGAGATGCTCTGCCTCAAGGGTATGACGTCGCCCGGCCTGGGATCCGACGGTGCGATGGCCGACTACATGGTCGTGGACACCCCGCGCCACCTGGTGCCGATCGGTGACCTCGACCCGGTACGCGCCGCCTCGCTCACCGACGCGGCCCTGACCCCTTACCAGGCAATCCTTTCCGTGCTGCCGAAGCTGCACGCGGGCACCACCACGGTGGTGCTGGGCGTCGGCGGGCTGGGGCACGTGGCGGTGCAGCTGCTGCGTGAGCTCACCGGCACCCGCATCGTCGCGATGGACGTGACCCAGGAGAAGCTGGACCTGGCCAAGGAGTGCGGCGCGCACGAGGTGCTGCCGTCCGGGCCGGACGCCGCCGCGGCGGTGAAGAAGATGACCGACGGCCGCGGCGCCCACGTCGTCTTCGACTTCGTCGGCATCGACCAGACCAGCGAACTGGCCCTGGCCTGCGCCGGTTTCGAGTCGCACGTGGTGATCGTCGGGGCCGGCGGCGGTGGCGTGAAGATCGGCTTCCTGACCGCGCCGTACAACATCCACGTGTCCACGTCGCTGTGGGGCGGCCGGGCCGAGCTCGGCCAGCTGGTCACCATGGCCCAGCGCGGCCAGATCCACATCCAGACCAAGACCTTCAGCCTGGACGACGTGCCGAAGGCGTACGAGATGCTGCACCGCGGCGAGATCATCGGCCGCGCGGTCGGGGTCCCCTCGCTCTGACGAAAGCTGCCGTGGTCATGCGGTGTTCGCGCATGACCACGGCAGGTGCCGGGAACTCAGTCGCGCTGGGCGGCCTGGATCGCGGTGAGGGCGATGGTGTAGATGATGTCGTCCACCAGCGCGCCGCGGGACAGGTCGTTGACCGGCTTGGCCAGACCCTGGAGCATCGGGCCCACGCTGACCACGTCGGCGCTGCGCTGTACCGCCTTGTAGGTGGTGTTACCGGTGTTCAGGTCGGGGAACACGAACACCGTGGCGCGACCGGCCACCGGGCTGTCGGGCGCCTTGCTCTTCGCGACCGACGAGATCGCCGCGGCGTCGTACTGCAACGGGCCGTCGGCCACCAGCTCGGGCGCCCGCTCGTGCAGGATCTTCGTGGCCTCGGTGACCGCGGCCACGTCGGTGCCGGAGCCCGAGGAGCCGGTGCTGAAGCTGATCATCGCCACCCGCGGTTCGATGCCGAAAGCCTCGGCGGAGCGCGCACTCTGGATCGCGATGTCGGCCAGCTGCGACGGCGTCGGGTTCGGGTTCACCGCGCAGTCGCCGTAGATCACCACCTCGTCGGGCAGGCACATGAAGAACACCGACGAGACCAGCTCGGCCCCCGGCGCCGTGCCCAGCAGCTGGAGGGCCGGGCGCACCGTGGCGGCGGTGGTGTGCACCGCACCGGCCACCAGACCGTCCACCTCGTCCAGGCGCAGCATCATGGTGCCCAGCGTGATCGTGTCGGTGAGCTGGTCGGCCGCCCGCTCCGGGGTCATCCCCTTGTGCTTGCGGGCCTCGACCATCTTGTCGATGTACCGCTGGTCCACGTTCGTGGGGTCGATGATCTCGATGTCGGCGGGCAGCGTCAGGCCGAGACCGGCCGCCTGGGCGCGCACCTCGTCCTCCGGCGCCAGCAGCACGCACTGGGCGATGCCCCGGGTCTGGCAGGCGACGGCCGCGCGCAGGGTGCGGGGCTCGCTGCCCTCCGGCAGCACGATGCGCTTCTTCACCGCCCGGGCCCGGGTGGTGAGCCGGTGCCGGAAGGCCGGCGGGCTGACCCGGGTGCTGTGCAGACCGGCGGGCAGCTCGGCGAGCCAGCCCGGGTCGAGCGAGGCCGCCACGGTGGACGCCGCCATCCGGGCCCGCTCCTGGTCGTCCGAGGGGATCTCCGGGTCGAAGGCGGTCAGCGTGGCGGCGGTCTCGTAGCTGTACTCCTCGGTGACGAGGATCGGCAGCCCGGTGGCGGCAGCCGGCTTGCACAGCTCCCAGACCCGTGGGTCGGGCTCGATGCCGACGGTCAGCAGCAGCCCGGCCAGGCGCACGCCGTTCATCGCGGCCAGGCAGACGCTGAGGATCACGTCGTGCCGGTCGCCGGGCACGACCACCAGGCGGCCCTCACGCAGCAGCGGCAGCACCCCCTGCACCGACTGCGCGGCGATGATCACGTCTTTCACCCGGCGGTCGGGATCGCCCTCGCTGAGCACCTTCACGTCCAGCCCGGCGACCAGGTCGCTGGTGCGCGGCCAGGTCAGCTCCTCCTTGGCCGGCACCGCACCGGCCATCCGCAGCCCGACGTCGGCCAGCGCGTGGTGCAGCTCCGCCTTGACCTCCGGCGAGCAGCCGGCGATCCGGTTGACGATCGCGCCGTTCACCCGGTCGTGCTCGCCGCCGCGGTAGGTCTGCGCGGTGATCGACATCGACTCGGCGGTGCGCACCAGGTCGCCGTCCGCGTCGGCGGCGCTGACCAGCACCACGTCGGCGTCGAAGGCCTTGGCCAGGGCCAGGTTCACCCGGCCGGAGTAGACCCCGCCGGGGCCGCTGGCCAGCCCCTCGACGATCACCACGTCATGGGCCGACAGGATCGGTTCGGCCGCCTCGACGGCCTGCTGCATGAGGATGTCCAGGCTGTTCTCGCTGAGCAGCCGTTCGGCCTGCTTGGCCGGCAGCGGCTCCGGGGGCTCCAGCGAGGAGATCAGGCGGATCAGGGCGGTCGAGGTGTCCGCGACGTCGCCGCGGGCGTGGAACTGGGCGAGCGGCTTGAAGAAGCCGACGTCCACCCCCCGCTGCTGCAACGCCGCGACCACGCCGAGACAAGTGGTGGTGAGGCCGGAACCATGACCGGTCGGGACCATCAGCAGGGTGCGGGTCATCGAGCACTCCAATTACAGGACGGCGCACTGCTCGTGACTAGCGTGCCCCGCGCCAGGCCTCCTTGCCCGCAGGGCGCGACGAGCAGATGTCTGGACAGGACGTTACCCATGGGGAAGACGTCCTACGGCGACCGGGCCGAAGGTCTCGACCATCGGTTTCGTGATCATCGGCACGGCGGTGGCCTTGGCCTCATTCCGGCCGCGCCGCCGTGGCTACCCGGCCAGGGCCTCCAGCACCTGTTCGCCGTACCGCTCCAGCTTGGCCTGCCCGATGCCCTCGATCTCGCCGAGCTGGCCGAGCGTGGCCGGCATCCGCTGGGCGATCTGCGCCAGCGTGGTGTTGTGGAAGATGACGTAGGCGGGCACCCCCTGCTCCTTCGCCGCCGCGCCGCGCCAGGCGCGGAGCTTCTCGAACACCGCCGCGGCCTCGGGCGAGAGGTCGGCCGTGGGCGCGGCCTTGGACCGCGAACCACCACCGCCGCCGGACGAGCGCGCCACCTTCTCCGGCTCACGGCGCATCATCACCTCGCGCTCGCGGCGCAGCACCGCGGCGCTGCCCTCGGTCAGGGCGAGGGTGCTGTACTCGCCCTCGACCTGGAGCAGGTTCTTGGCCAGCAGCTGCCGGGCCACGCCGCGCCACTGGGTCTCGGTGAGCTCGGTGCCGATGCCGAACACGCTGAGCTCGTCGTGGCGGAACCTGGTCACCTTGTCGGTCTTCTTGCCCAGCAGGATGTCGATGGACTGACCGGCGCCGAACTTCTGGTTCCGCTCGCTCTGGAGCCGGTACACGGTGGACAGCAGCTTCTGCGCCGGGATCGTGCCGTCCCAGGTCTCCGGCGGCGTCAGGCAGGTGTCGCAGTTGCCGCACGGCCCGGCCTGCTGGCCGAAGTAGTTGAGCAGCTGCACCCGCCGGCAGTCGACCGTCTCGCAGAGCGCGAGCATCGCGTCGAGGTGCATCGAGAGCATGCGGCGGTGCGCCAGATCGCCCTCCGAGCCGTCGATCATGCGGCGCTGCTGCACCACGTCTTGCATGCCGTAGGCCATCCAGGCCGTGGACGGCAGCCCGTCCCGCCCGGCCCGGCCGGTCTCCTGGTAGTAGCCCTCGACCGACTTGGGCAGGTCGAGGTGCACCACGAACCGCACGTCGGGTTTGTCGATGCCCATGCCGAACGCCACGGTCGCGACCATCACCAGACCGTCTTCGCGCAGGAACCGGGACTGGTTGGCCGCCCGCACCCGCTGATCCAGACCGGCGTGGTAGGGCAGCGCCGGGATGCCGTTGGCGCTGAGGGTCTCGGCCGTCTTCTCCACCGAGGCCCGGGACAGGCAGTAGACGATGCCCGCGTCGCCGTTGTGCTCGGTGCGCAGCAGGTCGAGAAGCTGCTTGATGGGCGAGTTCTTGGGCACGATGCGGTACTGGATGTTGGGCCGGTCGAAGCTCGCGACGAAGTGCTGGGCCTGTTTCAGGTTCAGCCGCTGCGCGATCTCCTCGTGGGTGCGCGAGGTGGCGGTGGCCGTGAGCGCGATGCGCGGCACCTCGGGCCAGCGCTCGTGCAGCATGGACAGCGCCAGGTAGTCCGGCCGGAAGTCGTGGCCCCACTGGGCCACACAGTGCGCCTCGTCGATCGCGAACAGGGCGATGTTGCCCTGCTCCAGCAACCGCCAAGTGGACGACGTGCCGCCGCCGAGTGCCTCGGGCGCCAGGTAGAGCAGATCGAGTTCGTCGGCCAGGAAAGCCTTCTCGACCTCGCGCCGGGTCTCGTGGTCCTGGCTGGAGTTGAGGAACCCGGCCCGCACCCCGAGCGCCCGCAACGCGTCGACCTGATCCTGCATCAGCGCGATCAGCGGCGAGACGACCACCCCGACGCCCGGCCGCACGAGCGCCGGGATCTGGTAGCACAGCGACTTGCCGCCGCCGGTCGGCATCAGCACCAGGGCGTCGCCCCCGGAGATGACCTGGTCGACGATCTGCCGCTGGTTGCCCCGGAACGAGTCGTAGCCGAACACCCGGTGCAGCACCTCGAGCGCGGGATCTGCTTCCGGCCGGCTCAGCGACAGGCCGGTGGTGGTGGTCTCGGCGTCCGCAGTCACCCGGGGGAGTCTAGTTGCGGGCACCGACAGCCGAACGCGCTTGGGGATAACTGAAGGGAGGCCGTGCGTTGTAGCCGGGGGACGAGTGCACAGGGGATGCCATGACCGAGAAGAAGCCCGCCTACCTGCGGCACGAGGACTGGGTGGAGCGGCAGATCCGCGAGGCCCGTGAGCGCGGCGCCTTCGACAACCTGGCCGGCGCCGGCAGACCGCTGCGCGGCCTGGACCGCCCGTTCACCGCCGAGGAGTGGGCCCGGAACTGGGTGGAGCGCTCGGGCGGCGACATGCAGGCCCTGCTCCCGCCCATGCTGCTCCTGCGCAAGGAACGGGCCGCCCTGCTCAGGGCCCTGCCCACCTTCGGCTCGGAGAAGGACCTGCGCGAGACCGTGGCCGACTTCAACCACCGCCTGCTCGACCAGTACCGCCGCCCGATGGACGGGCCGCTGATCGCCGTCGGGGTGCTCGACGCCGACGAGGTGGTGGGGCAGTGGCAGGCGGTGCGGCCGGTGCCCGCCCCGCCTCCGCCCGCCCCGCAGCCCCCGGCGCCGGGCCTGGTGCGGCGGCTGAGTGCCCGCCTGCTCCGGCGGCGGTGACCGGACGCCGAGGCGCCGTCCTCTGTGACCTGGGCCATGCGGCGTCCCCAAAGAGACGTGAATCTCAAAGCTTCCGTAGGGCCGACCCCAACCCCAAACTTCACCATCGCCCGTGACGGGGCGGTGAAGACGGGTCGCCCCGGCGAGTGCGGACGAAGCGGGACGATCACCCCCACGCACCTGCCCGCGGCGTGGTGCGGGCCACAGAACTGGGCCGATCCGGGGTAACACGCTCGTCACGGAGATGAGCCGACGGCGCCCGTCCGATGAACAGGGAACGGAGATCGCCGCTCTTTTCGTATGCGAATTCGTATGCGAAAGTCGATGACGTCGTTAGAGCCGCCCTGCTGCCCCTAGGGATCGAACTCATGAACAGCAACAACCTGACCCGTCGAGGGTTTTTCGGCGCCGGCGCGCTGGCCGGCCTGATCGGACTGTCGGCCTGCGGGTCGCCGGGCGGTTCGTCGTCGGGCGGTTCGTCGGGCGGTTCCACCAAGATCACGATGTTCCACTGGGCCGGTGCCCAGGCCACCGTGCCGGTGAAGGTGGGTGACGCGTTCGCGGCGGCGAACGACGTGGAGGTGGCCTACATCGAGGGCACCAACGCCGACACCTTCCCCAAGCTGGTCTCGTCGGTGCAGATCGACAAGAACTCCCCGCTGCTGAACCTGGGCTTCTTCAACGGCCAGAGCTTCGCGCAGGGCAACAACTCGGACCTCTGGGAGCCGATCCCGGACTCGGTCTCGAACGTGGACCTGGTCAACAGCAAGTACCAGATCAGCGACCGCCGCGGCGCCTACATGGTGATGGACGCGATGGGCCTGGTCTACAGCAAGAAGGCGTTCAAGACCCCGCCGACGTCGTGGATGGACCTGTTCGACAGCGCCTACCGGGGCAAGGTGACCACCTGGGACGCACCGGCTTTCAGTGTGAACGCGCTGCCGGTGATCGCCAAGCTGAACGGTGGCTCGGAGAGCGACCTGGACCCGGGCCTGGAGATCTTCTCGAAGGCGGCCAAGGCCGGGCAGTTCCACGGTTTCATCGCCTCCACCGACGCTCTGCGGCAGCAGCTGAACTCCGGCGAGGTGGTGATCGCCCCGGGCTTCCAGGGGGTCGCGCAGCCCTGGATCGACGCCGGTGACGACATCGGTTTCGTCGCTCCCGACGAGGGCATGATGGCCTTCCCGGAGGGCTTCCAGCTGGTCAAGGGCTCGTCCGACGCGCAGCTCGAACAGGCGGCGAAGCTGATGAACGAGCTGTTCACGCCGGAGAACGTGGCCGAGTACTGCAACCTCAACGGGCTGATCCCGCTGGTCGAGGGCGCCGAGCTGAAGGCCGAGCTGGCCGACAAGGACACCTTCCAGCTGGACGCGGTGGAGTCGGCGATCCAGATCGACTGGGTCACGCTGGTGGAGAACATCGAAGATGCCACCACGGCCTGGAACAAGGACGTGAAGGCCCACATCTGATGAGTGAATTCGGGGCCAGCTCGGTCGAGATCACAGACGTCACCAGAGCCTTCGACGGCCAGCGGGTGCTGGGGCCGATCAGTCTCAGCATCTCCAGCAGCAGTTTCCACTGTCTGCTGGGCCCTTCCGGCTGCGGCAAGACGACCCTGCTGCGGATCATGGCCGGGCTGGACACCCCGGACACCGGCACGGTGGTGATCGGCGGAACGGACCACAGCCGGACCGCCGCCCACCGTCGTCCCACCAACCTGGTGTTCCAGTCCGGCGCGTTGTTCCCGCACCTGTCCGTCGCGGACAACATCGCCTTCGGCCTGAAGACCGACCGACGGACGGCGAAGAGCGAGATCCGTTCCCGGGTGAGCGAAATTCTCGACCTGGTCGCGATGGGCGAGTACGCCGGCCGGAGCCCGGCCACCCTCTCCGGCGGGCAGCGCCAGCGGGTCGCGATCGCCCGCGCCCTGGTGCGGCGGCCCGACGTGCTGCTGCTCGACGAGCCGCTCTCCGCCCTGGATCTCGCGCTCCAGCTGCGCATGCGCCGCGAACTGCGGCGCTGGCAGCAGGAAACCGGCACCACGTTCGTCTGCGTCACCCACAACCAGGCCGAGGCGATGGAGATCGCCGACGAGATCGCGGTGATGAACGCCGGCGTGGTCGAGCAGTCGGGCAGCGCCCGCGAGCTCTACGAGCAGCCCGCCAGTCGCTTCGTGGCCGGGTTCATCGGCGAGAACAACGTTTTCGAGAACCTCACAACGGTGGACGGCGGACAGACCGCGGACGGGCTGCTCTTCCCCTGGCCGCAGCAGAGCCTGACAGTGACCGAGTCGCTCGCCGTGCGTCCCGAGGCGATCCGGCTGCTGCCCGCCTCGGACCCCGCCGCGCTCGGCACCGCCCGGGTGCTGACCACGAGCTTCACCGGCAAGAGCGTGCGGGTGGCGCTGAACACCAGCACCGGCCGCGAGGTGCTGGCCGAGCTGCCGCCCGGCGGCGTGGGCGTGTCGGCCGGTGACCAGGTCGGCATCGGCTTCGAGCCCGGGGCGGTCCGCCGCTTCGGCCCGGAGCGCTCCGGGGCGGCCGCGTGACGGGCCAACCGTCCGGGGCCGGGCTCGTGGCCCCGGCAACCAGGCTGACCAGGCGCCGCCGGAATCCGGCGGCGCTGCTGGTGCTTCCGGGCGTGGTCTACCTGGCCATCGCCTTCGTCACCGTGGTGGCGCTGCTGATCTCGTACAGCGTGCGCACCGAGAAGACCAGCGTGCTGTTCGCACCGTTCGACCTCGGCACCTGGTCGACGGCCCTGGGCGACTCGTACCTGTGGTCGACCATCGGCACCACGCTCCGGCTCGGCCTGATCGTCAGCCTGATCACGGTGCTCGTCGCCTACCCGCTCGCCTGGTGCATCCAGACCATGCGCCGGGGCTGGGCGGCGGCCGCGATGCTCTTCGTCGTCTTCTCGCCGATCCTGGTGAGTGTCGTCGTCCGTAGTTACGGCTGGCAGTTGCTGCTGCGCACGGGTGGTCCGTTCGGCGACACCTTCGACAGCTGGCTTTACCACGAGCCCGGGGTGATCCTCGCGCTGGTGCACGTGGAACTGCCGTTCGCGGTGTTCCCGATCCTCAGCTCGATCCGCACCATACCGCCCGAATATACCGAGGCGGCAGCCGATCTCGGGGCGAGTGCGATGCAGCGCTTCCGGAAGGTGCTGCTGCCCCTCACCGTGCCCGGCCTGCTGAGTGCCATGCAGCTCGTGTTCACGCTCACCATCAGTGCTTTCGCCACCCCGGCGCTGCTCGGCGGCGGCCGGGTGACCGTGCTGGCGCAGACCATCTACCAGAACATCCAGCTGCTGGCCTGGCCGCTGGCGGCGGTGCAGGCGGTGTTGCTGCTGGTGATCACGCTGGTCGTGCTCTCGCTGTTCGCGCTCGTGACGAGACTGATCGGCGGGGGCGGTGCCCGGTGATGCGCGTTCTGAGGGCCGTCTTCCTCACCCTGGTCACCGTTTTCGTGCTGGCTCCGTTGGTGGTCGTGCTGCTCGCCTCGGTCAGCCCGGACGAGGTGCTCACCAGCCTGGTGCCCGACGGCTTCACCCTGCACTGGATCGGCGAGGCGCTCGACTACGAGCCGTTCCGGGTGGGCATCCTCTACTCCGTCGAGGTGGCCGCGCTGGCCACGGCGATCGCCCTGCTGCTCGGCACGCCGGCCGCATATGCCCTGGCCCGTACCAGGATTCCGGCTGCCGGGTTCCTGCGCTCGGTGTTCGTCGCCCCGCTCAGCCTGCCCCGCGTGGTGGCCGGGTTCTGCTTCTTCACCCTCTACGTGTCGTTGTTCCCGACCGCCTACGGCACGGTCGGCGGGGTGGCCTTCGCCCATGTGCTGCTCCTGCTGCCGTTCGTGGTGGCGCTGATCGGCGCCGGGCTGGCCGGGTCCGACCCGGCGCTGGAGGAGGCCGCCCGCGACCTCGGGGCCTCGCCGCTGAAGGCGTTCTTCCGGGTGACGCTGCCGCAGATCCGCATGCCCCTGCTGATCGCCGCCGTGTTCGCCTTCCTCACCTCGTTCGACGAGGTCGACCTGTCGATCTTCCTGATGCCCGCCGACACCACCACGCTGCCGGTGGCCATCTTCCTGCGCCTCCAGCAGGACCAGGACCCCACCACCTCGGCCGTGTCCAGCCTGATGATCGTCGGCTCGCTCGCCGTCGCCCTGCTCACCGGGCTGGCCGTGCGCCGGGCCGGGCTGTGGCGCGAAAATACCCGTAGCGGCGAAGGGATGGACGAATGAGTTACCGGCTCGGCGTCGACGTCGGGGGCACCTTCACCGACATCGTGCTCGCGAACGCCTCGACCGGTGAGCTGTTCACCGACAAGGTGCCCTCGGACGCCGGACAGCCCGCCCGGGCGGTGATCGCCGGGGTGCGCAAGATGCTGGACCACGCGCGGATCACGCCGGACCAGGTCGAGTACTTCTCGCACGGGCAGACCTTCGCGCTGAACACACTGCTCCAGCGCACCGGTGCCCGGGTGGGTCTGCTGGTCACGCAGGGCTTTCCGGACCTGCTGTCGATCGGCCGGCTGCGCCTGCCCGACCCGATCGACTACTTCACCGCCCCGCGACGTCCGCTGGTAGCCCCCACCGACGTCCGGGAGATCGGCGAGAGGATGCGCGCCGACGGTTCCCTGGTCACGCCGCTCGACCCCGAGCAGGTGCGCAGCGCCGTGCGGAGCCTGGTCGACGACGGCGTGGAGGCGGTCGCCATCGCGTTCCTGCACTCGCACCGGTTCGGCCAGCACGAACGGCAGGCCGCCGCGGTGATCGCCGAGGCCTTCCCGCAGCTGCCGGTGGCCTGCTCCAGCGGGCTCTGGCCGGAGGAGAAGGAGTACGAGCGGGCCACCGTCGCGGTGCTGGCCGCGCACGTCGGCCGGGCGCTGGGCGACTACCTGAAATACCTCTCGTCGGAACTGCGCGCCCTGGGCCTGGACTGCCCGATGCACATCACCAAGTCCAACGGCGGCGTCACCTCGATCGAGACGCATCCGCAGGAGTTTCTCCGCACCGCCGTCGAGACCCTGCTCTCCGGACCGGCTTCCGGTGTGGCCGGCACCATGCGGGTGGCCGGCACCGCGGGCGTCGACCGGCTGATCACCATGGACATGGGCGGCACCAGCGTGGACTGCGCCATCGTCGACGGCGGCATCCCCTACTCCACCGAGAGCGAGATCGGCGAGTTCCCGCTGATCATCCCCTCGGTCGAGGTCTCGTCGATCGGCGCGGGCGGCGGCTCGGTCATCCACGTCGACGCGAACGGCGTGCTCAAGGTCGGCCCGCGCAGCGCCGGCGCCTATCCCGGACCGGCCTGCTACTCCCGCGGCGGCACCGAGCCCACGCTCACCGACGCCTACGTGGTCTGCGGCTACATCGACCCGGCCGACTTCGCCTCGGGCACGGTCGACATCGACCCGGACCGGGCCCGCGACGCCCTGCGCCCGCTGGCCGAACGGCTGGGCCTGAGCATCGAGGCGGCGGCCGAGTCGGCCGTGGCCGTGGCCACCGCGATGATGCACTCGCAGCTCATCCCGCTGTGCGCCCAGCACGGGGTGGACCCGTCCGGCATGACCCTGGTCGCCTACGGCGGCGCCGGGCCGGTGCAGGCCGCGCTGCTGGCCGCCGCGCTGAAGATGCCCGAGGTGTTCATCCCGACCTCGCCCGGAACCCTGTGCGCCTACGGGGCCCTGGCCACCGACATGCGGGTCGACCTGGTGACGCCGGTGGGCGGCCCGGTCACCACCGCCGAGCTGGTGGACGGCTGGGACGCGCTCCAGCGCCAGGCCGAGCAGTGGTACGCCGAGCAGGACCACCGGCTGCACCCGGACGTCACGGTGACCCGCTGGGCCGACGTCCAGCTCACCGGACAGTCGTTCACCCTGCCGATCACGCTGTCCTCCGAGGTCAGTGTCGAGGCCCTGGGCCGGGCGTTCGCCGAGGCGTACGTGCGGGCCTACGCGGTGGACCCCGGGGACGCCGGGCTGGACGTGCGCAGCCTGCGGCTGACCCTGGCGGCCTCGCCGTCCCTGCCCGAACCGGTTGCGGTGGGCGGTTCTTCGGCGCAGGGGGTGAAGCATCGGCTGGTCGAGGACGGGGTGGTGGTGGACGCCACGATCTACCGCCGCCCGGAACTGCCGATCGGCGCGGTGATCCAGGGCCCGGCCGTGATCCCGGCCCCCGACACCAGCATCTTCGTGCCCTCGGGCTGCACCGCCCGGGTGGACGAGCACGGGAACCTGCGGATCAGGGTGGGTGGGACGCATGCGTAGTTCACCGGTCGTGCTGGAGATCCTCTCGCACCGCTTCGCCGCGGTGGTGGAGGAGATGGCGGAGAACATCCGTCGCACCAGCTTCAGCATCTTCGTCAAGCAGACCGCCGACTTCGGCACCTGTCTGGTGACGCCGGACGGCGAGGTGTTCGCCGCCCCGCGCCGGATCTCGGGCAACCTGATGATCGGGGTGCCGGCCCGCGCGGTGATCGAGTCGCTCGCGCCGTACGCGCCCGGCGACGTCGGGCTGAGCAACGACCCGGACGCCACCGGCGGCCTGGTCACCCACCTGCCCGACCTGTGGGCCTGGCAGCCGCTCTACGTCGACGGCGAGATCATCGCCTACGCGCTGAGTTTCGTGCACTCCTCGGACATCGGCGGCAGCGTGCCCAGCTCCATCGACTGGGGGCACACCGACATGCACCAGGAGGGGCTGCTGATCCCGCCGGTGCGGTTGCTGACCGCGGGCGAGCGCAATCAGGGCGTCTTCGATCTGGTGGCGCGCAATTCCCGGGTGCCCGCGCAGAACCTGGGCGACCTGGAGGCCCAGGTGGCGGGCCTGCGCACGGCGCAGCGCCGGCTGAGCGAGATCGCCGAGACCTACGGCAAGGACGCGGTGAAGGCCGCGATCGCCGATTTGCTCGACACCGCCTCGTCCCGGGCGTCCTCGCTCCTGGACTCGCTGGAACCGGGCTCGTACGACTTCGTCGACTACGTCGAGGGCGTGGAGCGGCTGGAGGCCGACGGATCCCGGGTGACCGAGGTGCCGCCGACCCGGCTGGCGCTGAGGCTGACCGTGGGCGAGGGACGGGCGCATTTGGACTTCACCGGCACCTCGCCGCAGGTGCTGGAGGCCATCAACCTGCACACCGGCGGTGAACCCGGGCACTACATGCTGGCTTTCGCGCTGGTGAACTGGTTCTACTCGCAGGACAAGCAAATTCCGTACAACTCCGGGCTGGTGCGGCCGCTGACCGCGCACCTGCCGCCCGGCTCGATCGTGAACCCGCGTCCCGGTGCCCCGTGCGGGGTGCGCGCGGCGGTGTTCTTCCGGATCATGGACTGCGTGGTGGGCTGCCTGGCGCAGGCCTCGCCGCAGAAGATGGCCCCCGGGTCGGGACTGGTGGCCATCGCCTCGATCTCGCACGTCGACCTGGCCACCGGTGAGCGCAAGGTGTCGGTCGGGCAACCACTCACGGGTGGTTCCGGTGGACGTCCGGGGCAGCCCGGTCTCGACGGCACCAGTTACATGGGTGGCTGGCTGCGGAACGTGCCGAACGAGGTGCTGGAGTCGGACGTGCCGGTGCTGGTGGAGGAGTACCGCTACCGGCGCGGTTCCGGCGGCACCGGCGAGCAGCCCGGCGGCGACGGTCTGGTGGTGCAGATCAGGAGCCTCGAAGACGACGTGACGTTCGTGGTGCGCGGCCTGGAGCGGTTGTTCTACCAGCCGTTCGGTGTGGCCGGCGGCGGGCCGGGAGCACCCGGCATGGCCACCCTGAACCCGGGTACGCCCGGCGAGCGCAACCTCGGCCGGGTCGGCTCGATCACGCTGCGCGCCGGTGACGTGCTGCGGGTGGAGACGCCCGGCGGTGGTGGCCTCGGATCCGGTTCCGGAGAAGGGCTTTTCGACTTCGGCCCGGCCCGCGATTCGTACGACCGGCGCTTTCCGCAGGAGTTGCAGCAACGTCTGGTGCACGCGGTGCTCGGCCAGGTGCCCTCGGCGAAGCAGGCCGGGATCTACCGGGCGCTGTACCTGCGCATCGACGGGGCCGTGGGTGACGGCGTGGTGACGCCGGAGATCCTGGCCGAGACGCTGGACGCGGCCGGACTCGAGAACCTGGACACACCCCGCCCACCCGAGGAGATCCCGGCATGACCGCCCTGCGATTCGGCCTGATGACCCACGCCGCCGCCGACTGGCCGGTGCTCACCGAGCGCTGGCGCCACTTCGAGGCCGCCGGGTTCGACGCGCTGTGGGCCGGCGACCATCTGTGGAGCGCCCTGAATGCCGACGGGAACGGTTACACCCAGCCGCGTTTCGACGCCTGGATGCTGGCTGCCGGGATCGCGAACGCCACCACGCGGGTGAGCGTCGGCACCCTGGTGTCGGCGATCAACATGCGCAACCCCGCCGTGCTGGGCAAGCAGGCGCTGACGCTCGACCACATGTCCGGCGGTCGCGCGGTGGCCGGGATCGGCGCCGGCGGAAACCCGAAAGACGGTGCCGTGGCCGGGGAACCGGCCTGGGGCCCGGAGGAGAAGTCGGCCCGGCTGGCCGAGTACCTCGACGTGGTGCGGCGGGTGAGCAGCGGCGGCGAGCTGGCGTTCGACGGCACCTACTACCGCACCTCCGGGGTGGCCGGCCCGGCGCCGGTGGCGCCGCAGGTGCCGCTGCTGGTGGCCGCCCACCTGAAGTCGTCGCTCGCGGTCACCGCCCGGTACGCCGACGTCTGGAACTCGTACGGCACGCTGTTCAGCCAGCTGGCCAAGGGCGTGAAACTGACCGCGCAGGAGAGCCTCACGGTCACCGCCCGGCGCTCGGCGTTCCTCGACGCCGAGTGCGAGAGGATCGGCCGCGACCCGGCCACGCTGCGTCGCTCGTTCATGCTCGCCTTCACGCAGGACGCGCCGTGGGTCTCGGTGCAGCAGTTCCGCGACACCGTCGGCGGCTACGCCGAGGCGGGCATCACCGAGTTCATGTTCCCCTTCCCGTTGCAGGGGCCGCACGACCCGGAGGTGTTCACCGAGGTGGTCGAGACCGTGATGCCGCGGTTGCAGGCCGGGGAACGGCCGTGACCCTGGCCGGCGACCTGGTGACGCTGCGCCGCGAGCTGCACGCCGACCCCGAGGTCGGGCTCGACCTGCCGCGCACCCAGGCCCGGGTGGTCGAGGCGCTGGCCGGGCTCGGGCTGGAGATCACCCTGGGCACCGGGTCCAGCTCGGTGGTCGCGGTGCTGCGCGGTCAGCGGCCCGGCCCCACGGTGCTGCTGCGCGGCGACATGGACGCCCTGCCGATCACCGAGGACACCGGCCTGCCGTTCGCCTCGGCCAACGGCGCGATGCACGCCTGCGGGCACGACCTGCACACCGCCGCGCTGGTCGGCGCCGCGCGCCTGCTCCACGCCGAGCAGCGCGCGGGCGACGTCGTCCTGATGTTCCAGCCCGGTGAGGAGGGGCACGGCGGTGCGAGGGCGATGCTGGCCGAGGGTCTGCTCGAGGCCTCGGGAACCAGGCCGGTCGCGGCCTACGCCCTGCACGTCATCGCCGACCTGCCGCACGGTGTGTTCCACGGCCGGCCGGGCCCGATCATGGCCGCCTACAGCACGATGCAGATCGACGTGATCGGCCGGGGCGGACACGGCGGGCGGCCGCACGAGGCGCTCGACCCGATCCCGGTGGCCGCGCAGATCCTCACCGCGGCACAGACCTACGTGGCCCGGCGGTTCAGCGCCTTCGACCCGGTGGTGCTGACCTTCGGCGAGTTCCACGCCGGCAGCGCGCCGAACGTGATCGCCGAGCGGGCCACACTGCGAGCCGGTATCCGCACCTTCTCCGCCGAGCACACCGCCCGGGTGGCCAGGGAACTTCCGGCGCTGGCCGAGTCGGTGGCGGCCGGCAGCGGCTGCCGGGCCGAGGTGACGTTCACCCCGGTGATGGCTCCCACGATCAATGACGCCGCTGCGGCAACGGTTCTCGAGAACGTCGCCACCGGCCTGTTCGGCGCCGGGCGGTACCGTCAGCTGGAGAACCCGCGCACCGGCTCGGAGGACTTCTCCGAGGTGCTCGCCGAGATCCCCGGTGCCTTCGGCTATCTCGGTGCCGCCTTCCCCGGGGCCGCACAGCCTGCCGGGAACCATTCACCACGAGCAGTTTTCGACGACTCCCTGCTCGAGGACGCGGCCCGGCTCCTGGCCGGCTGTGCCCGCCACCATCTGTAGTCCTGAACCTGAAAGGTCGCCATGTCCAGCGTTGCTCCCCGCCATCCCCGACGAGGTGCGGATGTCCTCGTCGAGGCCCTGATCGCCAACGGCGTCGAGACCCTGTTCGGCGTGCCCGGCGACACCGGCGTGGTGTTCTACGACGCGCTGTTCCACCAGCGCGAGCGGATCGAGCACGTGCTGGCCCGCGACGAGCGGCACGCCGCCTACATGGCCGACGCCTTCGCCCGGGTGACCAACCGGGTGGGCGTGGTCGAGGTCTCCAGCGGCGGCGGAACCACCTACGTGGTGGGCGGTCTCGGTGACGCGTACGCCTCGGGCATCCCGGTGCTGCTGCTCACCTCGGACATCCACCGCAGCAGCCGGGGCACCGGCGCGCTCACCGAGATCGACCAGGTGGCGCTGTTCAGCGCGGTGACCAAGTGGCAGGTCGTGGTGGAGAGGGCGGCCGACATGCCGGGCGCGGTGGCGCAGGCCCTGCGCACGGCGGTCAGCGGGCGCCCGGGGCCGGTGGCGCTGATCGTGCCGGAGGACGTGCTGGAGGAGATGACCGACGCCCCCGTCGTCACTTCGGTGGCCACCCTGCCGGCCGAGCGCGTCCCGGCCCCCGGGGCCGACGTGGCGCGGGCCGCCCGGCTGCTGGAGAACGCCGCCAGGCCCGCCGTGGTGGTCGGCGGTGGCGTGCACGCGTCGTCCGGTTACGCCGAACTGTCGCAGCTGGCGGCCGTTCTCGGCGCCGGCGTGGCGACCAGCATCCACGGCCAGGGCGCGGTGGCCACCACGGACGAGTGGTGGCTGGGCATCGTCGGCAACAACGGCGGCCAGCCGGGCACCAACCGCTACCTGGCGGAGGCTGACGTGGTGCTGCTGGTGGGCACGCGTGGCAATGCGACGAACACCAATTCATGGACGGCGCCGGCCCGGACCGGCACCACCGTGATCCAGATCGACATCGAGGCCGAGCGCGCCGGCCGTAACTTCGCGGGTTCCCTGGGCCTGGCCGGCGATGCGAAAACGGTGCTGGCCCAGCTGGTGTCGGAGCTCTCCGTCGTCCACAAACAGGTTCTGGACGAACGCCGTGCCCAGGTGGCGGCGGCACGGGCGGACGCCACCCCGGCCACCGCGGGCCCCGAGCACGCGCCCGGCGTGATCTATCCGCGCAGCGTCGTCGAGGCCGTGCACGCCGCGCTCGGCGACGAGGTGACGGTGATCGGCGACCCGGGCACCCCGACCCCGAACGTGGCGGTGTTCTGGCCGGTCGCCGAGGCGGGCCGGCGCACCGTGATCCCGCGCGGGCACGGCCCGATGGGCTACGCGATCCCGGCCGCGATCGGTGTGGCCAAGGCGCTGCCCGGCCGGCCGGTGGTGTCGGTGACCGCGGACGGCAGCTTCGCGATGGCCTGCGGAGAACTGGAGACGGCGGCGCGGTTCGCCCTGCCGATCCTGTTCGTGCAGCTGACGAACAACAGCATGGGCTGGATCAAGATGCTCCAGCACCTCTACACCGGTGGCCGCTACTTCGGCGTGGACCCGGGCCCGGTGGACGCGGTGCTGGTGGCGAAGGCCAACGGCGTCGACGGCGTGAAGGTGACCTCGGCGCAGGAGCTGGAGGCCGCCCTCGCCTCGTTCGCGGCGGACCCCCGGCCGTTCTACATCGACGTCGACGTGCCGCACATGATCGACTACGCGCCTCCGGTGCCGGCCTGGGACAAGGGACTGGCAGGCAATACCGAACGCCCGGTTTACTGACGAGATGACGGTTTCCGAGGGATCTGAGCGCATCACGAGGCCGGTGCTCCGGTCGGAGACGGTGTACGGCACCCTCCGGCAGGAGATCACCGACGGCGTGCTCGCCCCCGGTACCCCCCTGGTCGAAGACGACATCGCCGAGCGGCTGGGCGTCTCCCGCACCCCGGTGCGGGAGAGCATCCAGCGCCTGGCCGCCGACGGTCTCGTCGACTCCCGCCGGCGGCGCTGGGTCGTGCACGTGTACCAGCCGGAGGAGATCAGCGAGATCTACGGGGTGCGTGCCGCCCTGGAGTCGCACGCCGCCCGGCTGGCCGCGCTGCACGCTGACGCCGCCGCGCTGGAGCGGATCGAGGCCCAGCGTGAGGTGATGACCAAGGAGAACCTGATCACCCTGCTGGAACGGGGCAAGGCCAACGACGACTTCCACGACCTGATCAGTGGGGCGTCCGGAAACCCCCGGCTGCTGCGCACGATTCGCGACCAGCGCCTGTTCCACTTCAACCGCCGGATCGGGGCGCTGTACGACGAGGAGTCGCTGCGCACCACCTCGCGCCAGCACGGTCAGCTGATCGACGCGGTGGTCGGCCGGGACGCCGACACCGCCGGTGAGATCGCCCGCGTGCACGTGGAGTTCTCGTTGCAGCTGCTGCTCGACCGGCTCTTCTAGTTCTTCTTCCCCGAACGGGTTTCCCCGGGCGAATGACGGCCCGGGGAAACCTTTTCAGGCGAGCGGGAGCTTGCTGACACCGGTGTCGACCTTGTCGTCGCTGGTGTCGTGGTCGTGATTGCGCCAGGCTCCGCGCTCACTCGGGCGCGTCGGCTTCGCGGCGTCGTCCGGGCCGATCTCTTCCCAGTTCAGGTCGTCCGGTGGGCCAAGAGACATCGTCGTCCTCCCTCACTCAAGGTGATGTCAGGCTACGGCGCGTGGGGAATTCGGAGGCGCTGAGGCACCCGTCCGGGCTAATCTGCGGCGTCCACCGATGAGAAACGGCGTGCGGGCCGGTCGGTAGAGGCGTGGGACGACGTCTACCGGGAGGGAAACGATGACCGACCTGGCCATCGAAACAGCCGGTCTGGTGAAGCGGTTCGGGCAGACCATGGCCGTGGACGGGGTGGATCTGCGGATCCCGTCCGGCGGGGTGTACGGGGTGCTCGGGCCGAACGGCGCGGGCAAGACCACCACCATCCGGATGCTGGCCACCCTGCTCGACCCGGACGGCGGCAGCGCCACGGTGCTCGGCCACGACGTGGTGCGTGAGGCCGCGCGGGTGCGTGCCCGGGTGGCCCTGACCGGGCAGTTCGCCTCGCTCGACGAAGACCTCACCGGCCAGGAGAACTTGCTGCTGCTCTGCCGGCTCTACGGCTACTCACGGCCTGCGGCCAGGGCCCGGGCGGCTGACCTGCTGGCCGCGTTCGACCTGGCCGACGCGGCCAACAAGCAGGTCAAGGCGTATTCGGGGGGTATGCGGCGGCGTATCGACATCGCCGGCAGCATCGTCGTGCGGCCCGACCTGATGTTCCTCGACGAGCCCACCACCGGGCTCGACCCGCGCAGTCGCAACCAGGTCTGGGAGATCGTCCGGGCCCTGGTCGGCGCGGGCACCACCATCCTGCTCACCACGCAGTACCTGGAAGAGGCCGACCAGCTGGCCGACCGGATCGCGGTGATCGACCACGGCCGGGTGATCGCCGAGGGCACCAGCGGCCAGCTCAAGGCGTCCGTGGGCTCCGGCGCGGTGAAGGTGCGGGTGGCCGATCCGGCCGACCGGCTCGAGGTGGCGCGGCTGCTGGCCGAGTCCCTGGGCACGGAGCCGGTGCTGGAGTCGGACCCGGCCTCGGTGTCGCTGCGGGTGTCCGACCCGACCGCGGTGGCCGGGGCACTGCACCGGGTGGGGGAGCGTGGCCTGGTGATCAGTGAGTTCGCGCTGGGGCAGCCGAGTCTCGACGAGGTGTTCCTGGCGCTGACCGGCCGTCCCGCCGACGAGGCGGAGCGCAAGCAGGAGGTGCCGGCATGAGCACGGTCGACGCGAAGATCCTGGCCGCCCTCGGCTCGGCCGAGAAGCCGCCGCCCGCGGGTGCGTTCAGCTCCTCGATCACCTTCGGCTGGCGGGCGCTGCTGAAGATCAAGCACGTGCCCGAGCAGCTCTTCGACGTGACCATGTTCCCGGTCATGTTCACGCTGATGTTCACCTACGTGTTCGGCGGCGCGGTGTCCGGCTCACCGACGGAGTACCTGCACTACGCCCTGCCCGGAATCCTGGTGCAGACCATCGTCTTCATCACCATGTACACCGCGATGACGATCAACAACGACATCGAGAAGGGGGTGTTCGACCGGATCCGCTCGCTCCCGGTCTGGCGCCCCTCGCTGCTCGTGGGCGCGCTGCTCGGCGACACCCTGCGCTACCTGATGGCCTCGGCGATCGTGCTGATCGTCGGCGTGCTGATCGGTTACCGGCCGCCGGGCGGCGTGATCGGCGTGGTCGCGGCGGTGGCTCTGCTGCTGGCCTTCTGCTTCGCGCTCAGCTGGCTGTGGCTGATCCTCGGGCTGTGGGTGCGCACTCCGCAGGCGGTGATGGGCATCTCGATGATGATCCTGTTCCCGCTCACCTTCGTCAGCTCGGTGTTCGCGCCGCCCGACACCATGCCCGGCTGGTTGCAGGCGTTCGTCGACGTCAATCCGGTCACGCTCCTGGTCGAGGCGGCGCGGGGGCTGATGAACGACACGCCCGACTCCGGCGACATCCTGTTCGTGCTCGTCGCGTCGGTCGCCCTGACCGGCGTGTTCTCACCGATCGCCCTGCGGATGTACAACCGCAAGGCCTGATCTCAGGGTTTGCCGGCCCGCCACTCGCGGTCCTGGTCCACGTAGGCGTTCAGCCAGGCGCCGGCCGGGTAGGCACCCACCACCACCCGGTCGGCCTGCCAGCCGCAGCCGACGGTGAGCACGCCCTGCTCGCTGATCTCGATGTTCTCGGCGTCGTTGTACACGTCCGAACTGGCGGTGGGGCCATGGCTGTCGTGCCGGGCCAGAATCACGGTGACTGACATGGAGTGATCGTAGGATTGCGCTGCGTGCAACCGCAGCGGGTGTTACCTGTTCGGAGCATCGGCACCGTCCGTGAGTTCCCCGGCCGTGGCGCGACACCTGTCACACACCCGGGCATGACAGACTTCCAGGCCATGAGCTCCCGCGTGGTCACCGCGTTCCGCGTCGTCGCCTTCGCCGAGGCGGTCAGCTGGCTCGGGCTGCTGATCGGCATGTACCTGAAGCGCGTCGCCGAGACGACCGAGGCCGGCGTACAGATCTTCGGGCCGATCCACGGCGCTGTCTTCGTCGCCTACGTCCTGCTCTCGGTGCTGACCGCCCGCGAACAGCGCTGGTCGGTGGGCACCCTGCTGCTGGCGCTGGTCTCGTCCATCCCGCCGTTCTTCACGGTGGTGTTCGAGGTCTGGGCCAAGCGCAGCGGGCGCCTGGACCCGAGGGTCGAGACGCCCGTCGCGGCCTGAGCTCGCGGGCCGTCCTCAGACCGGCAGGGCGCTCCGGATGTACTCCGGGGTGTAGAACTCGGCCGGGTCCTTGGCCAGCGACGACTTGATCCACGCGCTCCAGTCGTCCACCACGACCTCCTGCTGCCCGGCCTCGATGCCGTCCAGCGTGGCGGTCGCGACCTGCGTCGTGGTGATCTTGGGTCCCTGGTAACCGGCCGCGAAGTCGGTGTCCGCCGCTCCCAGGTGCACCCCGACCACCTGCGTCCCCTGGTCGAACAGCTCGTTGCGCAGGCCGTTGGTCAGCGCCCACTCCGCCGCCTTCGCGGCCGAATAGCTGTGTGTGCCGGGGTAACTGAACCAGCTCAGCGCGGACAGGATGTTCACCACCGCCCCGCCCCGGGCCGGGGCGAAGGCCCGGGTCACGTCGAGCGTGCCGTAGAACATCGTGTCCATCTCGCGGCGGATCTGCGCCACGTCGCCGGTCAGGAACGTCTGGTTGGTGGCGACACCGGCGTTGTTGATCAGCAGGGTGACGTCGTCGGCCAGTTGCGCCGCGGCGGTGATCGACTCCGGGTCGGTCAGGTCGAGCCGCACCACCTCGACGCCGGGCAGGTCCACCTCGGCCGGCCGGCGGGCCGCCGCGTAGACCTTGGCCGCACCGCGTTCCAGCAGGTGCCTGGCCAGTTCCCGGCCGATCCCGCGGTTCGCTCCGGTGACCAGGGCGACGGATCCGGCGATCTGCATGACGTTCTCCTCGTTGTCGCGCCGGCCCGGTGGCCGGCGTCTTCGAGGTACGCTAAAAGCTCACATCAATGTCAGGGGCAAGGGGCGAATTCATGCGGATCGGTGAGCTGGCCACCCGGTCGGGCGTCAGCGTGCGTTCGCTGCGGTACTACGAGGAGCAGAACCTGCTCGCCGCCACCCGCAGCACCAGCGGGCAGCGTCACTACGGCGACACCGCGGTGGAGCGGGTACAGCTGATCCAGTTGCTCTACGCCGCGGGTCTGTCCAGCAAGACCATCCAGGACCTGCTGCCCTGCGTCGAAACCGGTGTCTCCGACGCGTACTCGCAGGCGCTGCTGCTCGCCGAGCGGGACCGCATCGACCGGCAGATGGCCGATCTGGCCGCGGCCCGCCGCAAACTCGACGAGATCATCGACATCGCCGTGGATCCCACGCAGCCCTGCGCCCGGCAGCAGGTCGTGGCTTAGGAAGATCCCTGTCCCTGCCGATGTCTGGCGCATGACCGAAGACACCGTGCCCCTCGGCACCGTGACCCTGGAGCCGGTCGACCCGGAAGTCGCGGGTGACCCGATCCTGCATCTGTTCGCGAGCATCGCCGAGCAGGCCTCGTTCGAGGTCGGGATCACCGTGGCCGTGGACGGCGCGCTGGTCTCCGGGGTGCTGGTGGGGCAGGACGAATGGCTGAACCTGCTCGGTCACACCATGGCGGGCGGGGAGTCGATCGCCGAGTCGCTGCGCCGCTACCTGAACAAGGGCCTGCACGAGGCGGTCACGCAGATCCTCGAACCGCTGACCGAGGACCCGCAGCCCGCCGAGTACCAGTTCCTGCACCTGAAGAACGCCCGGTACGTGATGGGCGAGGCGTTCGTGCCGACACCGCCCACCGAGCCGGTGCTGTGGCGCGGCCGGATCTCCCACATCTCCGGCTGGAGCTGGAGCACGCTCTCCGCGCCCGGCGGTCAATGAGAACAAAGGACGGCGCCCGGCCGCGAGAACGCGTGCCGGGCGCCGGATCCTGCGCTGTGACGGATCAGAAGTCGCTGGGCAGCGCGCCCTGGTAGATGTAGTTGCGGCCGGTGCCGCCGTAGAGCTTGTCGGTGCCGCTCTCGCCCACCAGCACGTCGTTGCCGGAGTTGCCGTAGATGGTGTCGTTGCCGGCACTACCGAACAGGTAGTCGGCGCCCGCGCCACCGCTGATGTAGTCGTTGCCGGAATTGCCCAGCACGGCGTCGATCCCGGCCTCGCCGTAGATCTTGTCGTTGCCGGAGCCACCGAGCAGGCCGTCGTCGCCGCTGCCACCGTGGATGATGTCCGCGCCCGACTCGCCGTCGATCGTGTCCGCCCCGGCGTCACCGTAGATGGTGTCGTTGCCCGCGCCACCGATGACGATGTCCGCACCGGCGCCGGCGCAGATGATGTCGTTGCCGCCGCGACCCTCGATGTAGTCGGCGCCGCCCAGAGCGACGATGACGTCGACACCCTTGGTGCCGTAGATCTCGTCGGCACCGGTGGTGCCGACGATGGTCGCCGTCTTGCCGCCGCACTTGTACCCCGCGGCCTGGGCCGGGTTGGCCGCACCCAGTACGAAGGCCGACATCGCGGCGGTAGCCGCACCGAAGATCGCCACGCGCTTGACCACGTTCACGAACTGCTCCCCTGAATTTGTCCGGGCCGTCATCGGCCCGAGGATCCCCGCAGATCCGTCCGCGGGAAGAGCGACGCTACTGAGGTTTCGGACGGGACAAAGGGGAAAACGAATGTGAAGTGGTGCACAGTTTTCTCACAGGTTGGGCGGGATCGCGCGCCAGGTGCGGGTTTTGCTTGCTTCAATTTCGAAGCGGCTTTGTTATCCTGGTGGGATGGCCGGTATCCCACCCGAGTTCGCGCCCTACTTCGCCCTGCTGGAGGTGGGGGCACTGGTGCAGCACGGCGTCGAGCAGCAGGTGCGTGACGAGGGCGGCATCAGCTTCGTGCAGTTCCAGATCCTGGCCGGGCTGGACGAGTCGCCCGACGGCTCGCGCACGATGACCGAGATCGCCGACCAGATGGTGCACAGCCGTAGCGGTCTCACCTATCAGGCCCAGAAGCTGGAGGAGGCGGGCTATCTCACGCGCGGCCCGGCCCCCGGCGACGAGCGCAGCACGGTGGCCACGCTGACGCCCGCCGGTCGTGAGGTGCTGGCCCGGGTGCTTCCGGGGCACATGGCCGTGGTCGCCGACATCCTGGAACCGCTGTCGCCCCCCGACGCCGTGGAACTCACCCGCCTCCTCGACCTGGTGCGCACCCGGATGCGGGCGCGGCCGCCGCGTTCGGCGGTGCGGCGCAGCAGAAAATAGCGCCCGGCGGCACGGAACGGCGCCCGGCCGCTAAACGCGACCGGGCGCCGTGCATCAGCCGGATCAGTCGAGCGGCAGGGCGCCCTGGTAGAGGTGGTTCTTGCCGGTACCGCCGTAGAGCTTGTCGGTGCCGCTCTCGCCGGCCAGCCAGTCCTCACCCGCGTTGCCGTACAGCTTGTCGTTGCCCGAGCCGCCGAACAGGGTGTCGGAACCGCCGCCGCCGCTGAGATAGTCGTTGCCCGACTTGCCGTCCAGCACGTCGGACCCGGCTTCGCCGTAGAGCTTGTCGTTGCCCGCGTCGCCGATCACGAAGTCGTCGCCGCTGCCGCCGTAGATCGTGTCGTTGCCCGACTCGCCGTACAGCGTGTCGGTGCCGGCCTCGCCGTAGAGCTTGTCGTTGCCCGCACCGCCGGCGACCGTGTCGGCCCCCGCGCCGGCGCAGATGATGTCGTTGCCGCTGCGGCCCTCGATCACGTCGTGGCCGCCCAGGCCCACGATCACATCCACACCGGCGGTCCCGACCAGGTGGTCGGCCTTCTCGGTGCCGACGATGGTGGCGGTCTTGCCACCGCACTTGGGCGTGGCGGCCTGGGCCGAGGTGGCCGTTCCCACCGCGCCGAGCAACAGGGCCGCCGTCGCCCCGAGAACCACCACACGCCTGACCACGTTCACTGACTGCTCCTCGAAAGATGTTCTGTGCGGGCAAAAGAACGGACGGCGCCCACCGGGCGCCGTCCGCGTTCCGATCAGCTGGGGAAGTTGCCCTGGTAGACGTGGTTCTTGCCGGTGCCACCGGAGAGCTTGTCGGTGCCGCTGTTGCCGGCCAGCCAGTCGTTGCCGGAGTTGCCGTACAGCGTGTCGTTTCCGGCGTCGCCCCAGAGGGTGTCGCCCGACGCGCCGCCGCTCAGGTAGTCGTTGCCGCTCTCGCCGGCCAGCAGGTCCGCGCCGTTGCCGCCGTAGATCTTGTCGTTGCCCGAGCCGCCGAGGATGTAGTCGACACCCGAGTCGCCGTAGAGCTTGTCGGTGCCGTTACCACCGAACAGGTAGTCGGCGCCGGCGCCGCCGTGGTATTCGTCGTTGCCGCCACCCTCCGGCATGATGTAGTCGTCGCCGGAGTCGCCCCACACCTTGTCGTTACCGGCGAGCGGGTAGATGGTGTCGCTGCCGGCGCCGGCGCAGATGATGTCGTCGCCGCCGTTGCCCTCGATGTAGTCGTCGCCGCCCAGCGCCACGATGACATCGGCCTTCGAGGTGCCGATCAGGTCGTCGTTGCCGGCGGTGCCGACGATGGTCGGCTTCTTGCCCCCGCACGAGAGGGCCGCCTGGGCCGGGTTCGCGCCGGCCAGCACCAGACCACCGAGAACGGCGGAGGTGATGGTGAAGATCGCAAAACGCTTGCGCACGTTCACGAACTGCTCCTTGTATCCAGCCGGGCCATCCTGTGGCCCGGGCCGCAGCTGTCGCATCGATCAGCTGGACTGCTCCGCAAAATCCTTCTGCGGGAACAGTGACGCTACTGAGCAGAGAAGTCCGGCATGGGTGAAATGGGCTGTGACCTAGTGCACAGTTATCTCACAGCGGTTCGCCGTTGAGCCAGGCGCCCAGGCGCTGTGCCCCGCCGGTCCCGCGTTTGCCGGCCACCTCGGTGGCCAGGTCCGAAACGGTGACGCCGCGCAGGGAATCGCGCCAGGCCTGCTCGGCCACCGCCATGGTGCGGGCGATTCCGCACGGGGCCAGGCACTTCTCGGCCGGGCTGCCCATCGGGCCGCGCTGACGGATCTCGGTGCAGACGAATGCGGGTCGTCCGCCGTCCACCGCTCTCACGATGTCGTACACGCTGATCTGCTCCGGAGGGCGGGCGAGCACGTATCCGCCGTCCTTGCCCTGCACGGACCGGATGATCTGCGCCCGGGACAGCGCCTGGAGCTGCTTGGCCAGGTAACTACCCGACACGTCATGGAATTCGGCCAGCCGGGCCGCGGGCACCGGCCGGTCGGCGGCGGTGAGCACCACGCAGCAGTGCACCGCCCACTCCACGCCGTCGGACATCTTCATACGCACATGGTAGTTGACTCGGATCCATCGTGTCCGAGTATGGTGATCTCATAACCCGGACAAGAAGAGTCCGAGTTAAGTCGACGTCGAATGGGGTGGCAGGACATGAAGTTCGTCGTGATCGGTGGGACCGGTTTGATCGGTGGGCAGGTCGCCGGCCTTCTGCGGGAGCAGGGGCACGAGGTGGTCGCGGCCTCGCCGTCCACCGGTGTGAACGCACTCACCGGCGAGGGGGTCGCACAGGCCCTGACCGGGGCCGACGTGGTGGTGGATGTGTCCAACTCGCCGTCCTTCGCCGACGACGCGGTGCTGGAGTTCTTCACCACCTCCACCGGGGTGCTGCTGAAGGCCGAGGAGGAGGCCGGGGTGCGGCACCACGTGGCGCTGTCGATCGTGGGCGCCGACCGGATTCCCGGCAGCGGGTACATGCGGGCCAAAGTGGCCCAGGAAGAGCTGATCTCGGCGTCATCGGTGGCCCACTCGGTGGTGCGGGCGACCCAGTTCTTCGAGTTCGCCCCCGCGATCGCCCAGATGTCCACGGACGACGAGGGGGCCGTGCGGCTGCCCACCCACGGCATCCAGCCGATCGCCTCGGCCGAGGTCGCCCGCATCGTCGCCGGGGTCGCCGTCGGCGAGCCGCTGAACGGTGTCGTCGACATCGCCGGTCCGCAGCGCTACGGGCTGGACGAGTTCGTGCGGCTCGCAGTGCCCGGTGCCGACGTGGTCACCGATCCCGAGGGTACCTACGCCGGGACGAAAATCACTTCCGACAGCCTGGTTCCGCTCGGCGAGGCGATCGTCTCCGAGGTCTCGCTGCCGCAGTGGCAGGCGACGCGGTGAAGATCGCGGTGGCCGGAGGCACCGGCACGGTGGGCCGGCACGTGGTCGACGTGCTGGCCGAACACGGCCATCAGCCCGTCGTCCTCAGCCGGTCGTCGGGGGTCGACCTGGTGAGCGGGCAGGGCCTGAGCCTGGAGGGAATCGAGGTGGTCATCGACGTGACCTCGCAGGAATCGCAGAGGGCCACCGCGTCGGAGCGGTTCTTCGAAGCGGTGACCGGCAACCTGCTGAGCGCCGGGAAGGCCGCCGGAGTGCGGCATCACGTGGTGCTCTCGATCGTCGGCATCGACCGCGCCCCGCACGGCTACTACGCCGGCAAGGTGCTCCAGGAGCGACTGGTCGAGGCCGGGGAGATCCCCTGGACCATTCTGCGGGCCACCCAGTTCCATGAGTTCGCCGGGCAGGTCCTGAGCCGGTTCGGGCTGGGCCCGGTCCGGGCGGTACCGGTCATGCGCAACGAGCCGGTGGCGGCCCGGCAGGTGGCCGATCACCTCGTCGGCCTGGCCCTGCAACAGCCCGCCGGGCGGGTGCCCGACCTGAGCGGCCCGCAGGAGGAACGGCTGGTCGACATGGCCCGGGCCCGGCTGAAGCACGACGGCAGCAAGGGTTTCGTGGTTCCGCTGCGGGTGCCGGGGGCGGTCGGCCGGGCCATGCGCGACGGCACGCTGATCACCGGTCCGGGCGCCGTGCATGCCGGTCCCACCTATGCCGAGTGGTTACGACGGCTTCCGGTGTGAGGCCGTTCACCGGCTCGGCCCGCCGTTTCCGGCCCCGGAGAATTAGCCTGGCCCGGCGACGTGTGGCTACGGGTGGATGGGGTGAGTGGCATGTGGGCATATCGGCTGGCCGGTCCGGGGCGGTTCGAGCGGTGCACGGTGGCGGAACCGGATGCGCCGTCGGCCGGGCAGGTGGTTCTGCGCACCACCTCGGGCGGTATCTGCGGGAGTGACCTGAACTTCTTCCGGGGCGGCACGACCCCGGAGGGCACCAGCAAAGACAGCATGTTCGGCGTGCCCGGGTTCCCGTTGCACGAGATCACCGGTCAGGTGGTGGCTTCGGCGCATCCGGAGCACGCCGTCGGCGACCGGGTGGTGGGCTGGGCCGCCCGCACCGACGGGGTGGCGGAGTTCGTCACCACCAGCGGTGACGAGGTGGCCGCCTACCGGGCCGGGCTGAAACCCGAGATCGCGGTGCTGATCCAGCCGCTGGCCTGCGTGCTGCACGCGGTCGGCGCGATGGGCGACGTGCGCGGCAAGAACGTGGCCCTGCTCGGCCTGGGCCCGATCGGCCTGCTGTTCGCCCATGTGCTGCGTGATCGCGGGGCCGGGCGGATCACCGGGGTCGACCGGGTGAACCGTGCCGTGCTGGGCGCCCGGTTCGGGGTGGACGAGGTGGTCTGGGCCTCGGCCGACCGCTGGGCGCGCGATGCCGTGCTGGAGCCGGAACTCGTGGTCGAGTGCATCGGGCACCAGGCCGGCACGCTGAACGACGCGATCCGGGCGGTCGCGTCCAACGGCCAGATCTACTACTTCGGGGTGGCCGACGAGAGCTCGCAGAGTGTGGACCTGCGCCGGTTGCAGCGCAAGAACCTGACCCTGCGCTCCGGCATCACCCTGGACCGGCGGCGGGCGCTCGCCGAGGCGGACACCTACCTGGCCGGGCATCCGGAGCTGGAGTCGGGCTACGTCACCGATGTGTTCCACGCCGTCGAGATCGAGTCGGCCTATCGCCGGGCCCTGAACCCCACCGCGGAACAGGGCAAGGTGGTCGTGCGCATGCCATGACCCAGCCGTGAACCAACCGAGAACCAGACATGATCCGGCGGTCGGCCGGGAGGAGGGCGGGTCGTGCCACCGGGGCACGGCCCGCCCTCGATCTTGTCCGGAGGCTGGACGGGTCGCCCGCGGGCTCGACCGCCCGGCGACGACCGGCCACAGGGCTCCCGGCCATGGCGGCTTGTCATATGCCTAAAAGAATGTGAAATGAAAATTTCCTGGCTTCCGATCACTTCGGCCCACTGCTACCTTTGAAGCATTAATTAGTGAAGATGATTCACTAATTAATGGCTTGATGCCGACTGTCCCTGAACCAGCCGGACCTCTCCCTGAACGAGCCGGAGTCAATCATGAGCCGACACCTCACGATGCCCGAAACATCTGCACGGCAATGGAAATCACCTCGTAGCCTGATCGGATGGGTGTCCGTCCTGGCTGCCGTGGTGACGCTCGTCGTCACCACGGTGCTGGGGTCCGGGCCCGCCACCGCGGCGCCGGTGCTGCCCACCCACCTGCTCACCGGGTACTGGCAGAACTTCAGCAACGGCGCCAAAACCCTTCGCCTGTCCGATGTCCCGACCAGTTACGGCATCGTCGCGGTGGCCTTCGCCGACGCCGTGCCGAGTCGTTCCGGGGCCATCGACTTCACCCTCGACAGCGGGCTCTCCTCGGCCCTGGGCGGATACACCGACGCCCAGTTCAAGGCCGATGTCGCCACCCTGAAAGCCCGCGGCCAGAAGGTGATCATCTCGGTCGGCGGGCAGAACGGGGCGATCTCGCTGCCCGACTCCGCCTCGGCCACCGCGTTCGCCGACACCACCTACGCCCTGATGCAGGAGTACGGTTTCGACGGCGTCGACATCGACCTGGAGAACGCGCCGAACCTGGCCAACATGACCACGGCGCTGAAATCGCTGGCCGGCAAGGCCGGTTCCGGCTTCGTGCTGACGATGGCCCCGGAAACCATCTACGTCCAGCCCGGCGGATCCTACCTCCAGCTGATCGACCAGGTGAAAGACCTGATCACCGTGGTCAATACGCAGTACTACAACTCCGGCAGCATGATCGGCCGCGACGGCAAGGTGTACAGCTCGGGCACCGTCGACTTCCAGACCGCCCTGGCCGACATCCTGCTCGACGGTCATCTGCGGGCCGACCAGGTGGGTCTCGGGCTGCCCGCGAGCACCAGCGCGGCGGGCAGCGGTTACGTCGCGCCGTCGGTGGTGAACAACGCCCTCGACTGTCTGACCAAGGGCACGAACTGCGGCTCGTACCAGCCGGCTTCGACCTATCCCACGCTGCGTGGGGCGATGACCTGGTCGATCAACTGGGACGCCTCGAACGGCTACAACTGGGCCAACACGGTGGGCGGGCACCTGGCCTCGCTGCCCGGTGGCGGCACCACCAACCCCACCACGCCGCCCACCACCACGACCCCGACCGCCACGCCCACGACCACCACCACGACCACCCCGCCGGCCACCGGATGCGGCGGGCTGGCGGCGTGGAACGCGACCACCGCGTACACCGGCGGCGCCAAGGTGACCTATGGCGCTCACGTGTGGACGGCGAAATGGTGGACCTACGGCGACACCCCGGGCGCGAACGCCCAGGACGTCTGGGTCGACGGTGGCGCCTGCTGACCGTCCTGATCTCTGAGGTGCGGCGCCTCTCCTCCTCACCGTGGTCGTGTTCTCTTCGGAGCACGCATGACCACGGCTGAGAGGAGGGGCGTTCGGTATTTCTCACCGTCATGGACGACGGGAAACCGGTCCCCCATGACCGCCGGACCGGCGGCCTGGCCCTTTGCTCAGTGCACGGCGGCCTCTTGTGGCCGGGTCAGGGCGCAGCCGGTTCTCGCGTCGTCCGGCCCGTTCTGAAACCGACCGCAGGGCAGCATGAACGGCATGAAGCGGCATGAAACGGCGAAGCGCCGCGCGATCTCATTCGATCGCGCGGCGCTCTGCGGTGTGATGCTAAGGCGGTGTGGCGGTGGATCAGTTGAGCGTGGTGGTGGTGCTGGAGTCGACCGACACGGTCAGCGGCGAGGTGGGGGCCTCGGTGGAGTCCGGCCGGGCCTCGGCGGCCCAGTCGCTGGTGTGCCAGAGGTTGACCAGGTAGCCGGCCGGGCGGCTCGGGATGCGCTCGGCCGGACCCTGGTAGTCCCAGAGCGTGACTTCCTTGCCCGCGTCGGTGGTCAGCTTGAACGCGACGCCGTCTTCGGTCCAGTCGATGGTGTAGTCGTTGTAGCTCTGCGACGAGTCGAACCCGTCGATGGCCGCGACGGTGGACGGGGAGGCCTCGTCACCGCTCAGCTTCTCGGTGCACTCGCCGGAGAAGTCGGTGTAGTAGCAGGTGGAAAGCACCTTGCCGGCGGCCAGATCGACGAGCCGGGAGACCCGCTGCGACTTGGCCGTGCTGTCTTCGTAGTCGGTGTAGATGGTCAGGTTGAGCACGTCGGGCCGGGCGCAGAGCACCTCGATGTCGATCTCGCTGTTGTCGGTGAGACCGTCGCCGTCGTGGTCGGTGCCGTCGTTGCCGTAGGTGAAGATGCCGGTGACCGCACCGGTGTTCGGCTGGTCGGAGCAGTCGGCCGTCTTCACCCGGGAGGTGAAGCTGCCGTAGGTGAACTCCTGATTGGAGGCCACCTCGGCGGCGTTCGACGGGGAGGCACCGGCCCCGGCCGGGATGGTCAGGTTGAGCGCCTTGCCGTCGCTCGCCTCGTCGTCGGCGACCGCACCGGTGACCGAACTGCCGCCGCGGGCGTACTTCGTGTACAGCGACGAGACGTTGTCGGCCCAGTTCTCGGTGCTGGGGGTGCCCTGGAAAGCCGAATTGCCGTCGGCCGCACTGGTGGTGGCCGTTGCCGTGGCCGTTGCCGTGGCCGTTGCCGTGGCGGTCGGCTTCTGCTGGTGCTTGCGCGAATGGCCGTCACCGGAGTCACGGTTGGGCTGCACCGCCATGGCCGTGCCGCCCGCGGCGATGACCAGCGTGGTGAGGGAGGCCGACACCAGGTAGATGCGGCGACGACGGATGTTCTTCGGCGAGCGGCGGTTCGGGTGCTTCATCGGGTCAGGGCCTCCGAGCAGGTGGGGCGGGACCCTCTGCCGAAGTTCAGGGCAGCGGCAGAGCGTCCTGCATTGCCCCGCGATCCTGACGCGGCCGAACTCAATGCCAGGTCAAATGCCAGGTAAAGCCTCATCGTGAAGCACTTATCAGTAGGCGGTGACGCTGCTCGAGTCCACGGAGGTGGTGAGCGGCGCGACCGGTGCCTGCGTCGAGCCCGGCCGGCCGAGCGCGGGCCAGTCGTCGGCGTGCCACAGATTCACCAGGTATTGCGCCGGTCGCTGGGGAATCCGGTCGGCCGGGCCGTGGTAGTTCCACAGCGTGACCTCGTGGCCGGAGTCGTCGGTCACGCTGAACCGCACGCTGTCCGCGGTCCAGTCGATCGTGTAGTCGTGGTAGCCCTTCGAGGAGTCGAAGCCCGCGATCGCCGGTACCACGGCGGGTTCGGCCTGCTCTCCGGTGAGTTCCTCGGCGCAGGGCCCGAAGTCGGTGTAGAAACAGGTGAGGATCACCTGCCCGGTCGCCACGTCGATCACCCGGGAGATCCGCCGGGAGAGCCGGCTGCCGGCGTCGTAGTCGGTCCAGACGCCCAGGTGCAGCACACTCGGCCGGGCGCAGAGCACCTCGATGTCGATCTCGCTGTTGTCGGTGAGACCGTCGCCGTCCTGGTCGGTTCCGTCGTTGCCGTAGGTGAACATGCCGGTGACCGCGCCGGTGCCGGGCTGGGCCGAGCAGTCCGCGGTGCGCAGCCGGCTGGTGAACCGGCCGTGGGTGAAGTGTTGCCTGCTGATCACCTCGGCCGCGTTCGACGGCGAGGCGCCGGCCCCGGCCGGGATGGTCAGGTTGAGGGCCTTGCTGTCGGCGGCGGCGCCGTCGGTGATCTCACCGGTGGCGGAACTGCCGTTGCGGGAGTGCATCTCGTACAGGTCGGAGACGTTGCGTGCCCAGTTCTCGGTGCCGGCCGGGGCGGAGTCGGCCCGGGCGGCACCGGCCCCGGTGACCACCAGCGCGGCCAGCGGCACCGCGACCAGGCAGGCGCGCAGCCGGACGGAGTTCGACGATCGACGTGACATGTCGGTCTTCATTCGGGCGAGTCTGCTGCGAAGGAGCCGCGATCAGAAGCGAATGTCACCGAAAGTGCAGGTTCGGTTCCTTTGTGTCACCTGGTTCAGGTGCGGGCGACGGTCCGGAAACCGGTGTTGGCCATCGAGGAGTCGGGGGTGTTCGACGACCGGGCCGCGTTGCGGTAGCGGTTGCAGTACGACGGGTGGCACAGGAAAGAGCCACCGCGCATGGACTTCTGGCCGCCGCTGTCGGGCCCCTGCGGGTCGGTGACCGTTCCGCCGAGCAGGCAGAACCGGTAGTACGCCGGATGGGCCCAGTCCGAGCACCATTCCCACACGTTGCCGATCGGCTGCCACAGGCCGTAGCCGTTCGGGGTGTAGCTGCGCACGGGCGAGGTGGTGAGCCAGCCGTCCTCGAGGGTGTTCTGCGCCGGGAACGTGCCCTGCCAGATGTTGCACGGCCAGTCGTCGTCCACCATTTCGGTGTCGCCCCAGGGGTAGCGCAGGCCGGGCAGCCCACCCCGGGCCGCACATTCCCACTCCGCCTCGGTGGGCAGGCGGCGGCCGGCCCAGGCGCAGTACGCCGCCGCGTCGTTCCAGCTGACGTGGGTCACCGGGTGGTCCATCCGGTCGTCGATGCCGGAATGCCTGCCCTGCGGGTGTTTCCAGTCCGCGCCGCGCACGCCGAGCCACCAGGGGGTGGACGGCGGCTGCCCGACGACGTCGGCCTCGTCGGCCGCCAGCGCCAGATGGAAGACGGCGGAGAACCCGAACACCTCGGCCTCGGTGCGGTATCCGGTGGCGTCGGCGAATCCGGCCCAGTCGGCATTGGTGACGCTGGTCGCGTCGATGCTGAACGCGGACACGGTGACGGGGTGCACAGGGGTCTCGCCGTCCACACGGTAGCCGTCGCCGTGGTGGTCACCCATCGCGAAGGTCTGGCCCGGGATTGTGCACTGCTCCACCGTGTGCGTTCCGGAGCCCTCGGTGACCGGAGCGGTCACCGGCGTCTCACGGGCCGGTGTTTCACGGGCCGGAGTTTCACCGGCCGGGGTTTCCCGGGCGGGGGCGCAGCAGGAGTGGTCGTCGTGAGCCATCGGTGCCAAACATGGCACACCCCCTGCCGGATGACGCCGGGCAGGGGGTGTGAGGTGGATCGGTGGTGAGGTGATCAGGCCTGGACCGGCACCTTGCCGGCCGCGACGTCGGCGGCCACGGTGCGGATGCACTCCGCGAAGTCGCCGTGCACGTAGGTGCCGCAGCAGGCCAGCATGAGGTTGAACGGGTGGCCGAAGTTCTCGATCGTCATCTGGTCGCGGTCCACCGCGGAGCCGTCCTCACGACGCGTCACCGGCGGGTAGAGCTGCTCGGTGCGTTCGATCGCGGTGCGCGGGCCCTCGGTGTACACGTAGGTGGCCTTGCCCCGGCCGTGCCCGTAACCGACCTCCCAGCAGGTGCCGGCGTCCGGGTCGGGCCCGCGGAACGGGTTGAGGTTGCCGACCACGACGTCCGCGCGCTCGATCATCTCGACGTTGATCCGGAAGATCGCCATGGCCAGGTCGTGGCCGCTGAGCTCGTCCAGGTTCGTGCTCTTGTCGCCGTCCAGGGGTGACAGCGGCTCCAGGCCGCTGGCGATCACGATCTCGCGCATCCGGGTCGCGCGCTGCTCGCCGTCGGGGGCGAAGACCTCGAAGCCGGCCAGGTAGAGGCGTGCTGTGGACATGGGGTCCCTCCGGTCAGGTGGTGCGAACGGGTGACCTGGCGATATCGACCGCGTTGCGCCGGGAGGATTGTCCAGGGGCCCGGATCGTTGCACGACAGGTGGCGGACGGCCAAGCCGATGACGCTGCGTCGCCCGATGGATGTACTGCGTTCGCGCCCTGGTTACGTTGGCGTAAATTCCGCAGCTGAAACCGGACAGTGCCCGGTTTGGTCAGATGACGTGCGGTTATCGTCTTGCATACGAAGCAGGACCACCACTCGGGTCATGGGAAGGACGGTGCGGCGATGCGGAGCGACTCTGGCTGCTGGCGCCGGTCCAACTCCCGCGCCCCCGGTCGCGCCTGATCGTTCTTCCGCAGGCTCTTCTCCCGCCTGTTCCCGCCTACGGCCCTGACGCCGTTCGCCTTCCGCCGTCATCATGGTCGATGACGCCGGTCCCGCTCTACCTCTGTTACCGCGTACGTGAGCGCCCCCTGCCGACACGGCAGGTGGCCGGCTCCCTATGCCCCACGTCGTCGCCCTGCCCGGCGGCCCGGTGAAAGGTCCCCGATGTCCCCTCGTTCCCTCATGTCCCGCAACGGTTCTCGCGGTCTCCTCGCGGTGGTCGCCACCGCGGGTCTGCTGGCCGCCTGCGGCTCCGGCTCGTCCGACTCCGCGGACGGCACCTCGTCCGCCACCCTCCAGCTCGGCTGGATCGCGAACGTCGAGAACGCCGGTCCCTACACGGCTCTGGACAAGGGTTACTACGAGGCCGAGGGCGTCGATCTGACGATCACCCCCGGCGGCCCGAGCACCACCGTCGAACCGCTTGTGGCCAGCGGAAAGGCGCTCGTGGGACTGAGTTCCGTGGACGTCGTGGCCCGGGCCGTGGCCGAGGGCGCGCCGCTGAAGATCATCGCCGCCACGCTCCAGACCAACCCGACCAGCATCATGTCGCTCGCCGACAACCCGGTGAACACGCTGGCCGACCTCAAGGGCAAGAAGCTGTGCTCGCAGACCAGCGGCCAGTCGGTGATCAACGCGGTGCTCACGGCCAACGACATCGACCCGGACGACGTGACGATGGTGCCCGCCGACTACGACCCGGCGCCGCTGGTGGCCGGTGACTGCGACGCGTTCGTGTCGGTGCTGAACAACCAGCCGCTGACGCTGAAGGCGCAGGGCGTGGAGACGAAGACCTTCACCCTCAGCGACTACGGCTACAACGCCTGGGGCAACGTGCTTTTCACCACCGACGAGGCGCTGGCCGACGACGACACCCGCAAGACCCTGGAGGGCATCGTCAAGGGCACGGCCAAGGGCTGGTCCGACGCGATCGCCGACACCGACGCCGCCGCCCAGCTGATGGTGGACGGCCCGGGCAAGGACCAGAACCTCGACCTGGACCAGCAGAAGCTGGCGATGGCGTCGTTCGTCGACCTGATCCAGACCGACGAGACCGAGACCAACGGCCTGCTCACGATGAGCGCCGACGGGATCAAGGGCAACGTCGAGACCATGCAGCAGCTGGACGTTCCCGGCGACGACCTCTCGTCGCTGTTCGACACCAGCATCCTTGACGCCGTGTACGCCGACGGCACTGACCTGTAAGGGATTTCCCATGCCTGTGCACCACTCCGAAGACCCGTGGACCCACGTCAGCAGCAAGCGCGGCTACCCGGCCGACGAGCTGATCTCCACCCTCCAGAAGTCGATCCGCCGCGGTGACACCCAGCTCGCTCTGCTGATCGCCCGGGAGATGTACGAGAGCTCGCCCGCCCTCGAAGAGGTGATGTGGGCGCGGCTGTGCGTGATCTCCTGCGAGGACACCGGTGACGGCACGTTCAGCGAGCCGGTCGTGCTGAACTCGCTCTACCAGATGCACGAGCGGATGGACCGGACCTTCGGTGACCGCTGGCTGTTCGCCGTCCACGCCGTGCGGTTCCTCTGTGACCGCACCAAGGACCGCAGCTCGGACGAGTGGGCGAACATCACGATGCACCTGATCAACGCGTCCGACAGGCCGATCGAGATCCCGGAGTACGCGCTGGACGTGCACACCCGGCGCGGCCAGGAGGCCGGCAAGACGGTGGAGCACTTCTGGGCCAGCGCCTCGCACGTCGAGAACGAGCGGCCCGGGCGGGATCACACGTTGCGGGACCGGATCCGCGAGCTCCAGAAGTCCGGGCAGTGGAAGGGCTGAGCGACACGTCACAGAACAGGCCATCGGTGGACGCCGGTGGCCTGTTCGCGCGTGACGTGGTCAAGGAGTTCGGCGTCCGCGGCGGCACCGTGCGTGCTCTCGACAATGTCCAGCTCTCGACGAGGAAGGGCGAGTTCACTGCCCTGCTCGGCCCGTCGGGGTGTGGAAAGTCCACCCTGCTGCGGATCTTCGCGGGTCTCGACTCGGTGTCGTCGGGTGAGGCCCTGGTGCACGGGGGTGACCCCGGCGCGGCCCGGGTGAACCACCAGATCGGCGTGGCCTTCCAGGACGCCGCGCTGCTGCCCTGGCGCTCGGTTCGCTCGAACATCGCTCTGGCGCAGGAGGTCTGCGGCCGGCCGCGGGACTGGGCCGAGGTGGACTCGCTGATCGAGCTGGTCGGCCTGAAGGGCTTCGAGAAGGCCCGGCCGAACCAGCTGTCCGGCGGTATGCGCCAGCGCGTCTCGCTGGCCCGGGCGCTGGCCGTGCAGCCCGAGATCCTGATGCTGGACGAGCCGTTCGGTGCCCTCGACGAGGTCACCCGGCACCGGATGAACCTGGAGCTCCAGCGGATCTGGACCGAGCGGGCCACCACCACGCTGCTGGTCACGCACTCGATCAGCGAGGCGGTGTTCCTGGCCGACCGGGTGGTGCTGATGGCCGCCCGGCCCGGTCGCGTGGTCGAGGTGGTCGACATCGACTTCCCCCGCCCGCGCACGGCCGACCTGTTGCAGTCCAAGGAGTTCCACGAGATCTGCGACCACCTGGCCAAGGGGCTGTTCGCGGAGCACGGGGAATGAGCGCGTCCCGCTTCTCGCCGGGCGCGGTGCTGAACCGGATCGCCCCCGTCGTCCTCATTCTGGTTCTGTGGGTGCTGGCGGCGGAGGTGTTCGCCGAGAAACGGGTGGTGCCCACCCCCTGGGCGGTCGCGGCGTCGTTCATCGACGACACCAGTGTGTACCCGGCGAACCTGTCGGTCACCCTGACCAACGCGTTCGTCGGCTACCTGTTCGGCAACCTGCTGGCGGTCCTGGCCGCCGTCGCGTTCGTGCAGGTGCTCTGGATCGAGCGGCTGCTGCTGCGGATCGCGGTGGCGAGTTTCTGCGTGCCGCTGGTGGCGATCACCCCGATCCTCACGGTGATCCTGCCCGGTGACGCGCCCAAGCAGGTGCTGGCCGCGCTGTCGGTCTTCTTCACCACGCTGGTGTCGTGCATCCTCGGGCTGCGGTCCGCCCCGGCCGTCACGCACGACGTGATCCGGTCGATGGGCGGCGCTGGCCGGCAGGAGCTGCTGAAGATCCGGCTCTGGGCGATGCTGCCCGGGCTCTTCTCCGGACTCCAGATCGCCGCCCCGGCGGCCCTTCTCGGCACCATCCTGGGGGAGTACCTGGGGGCCAGCAAAGGGCTGGGCGTGCTGCTGGTGCTGTCCCAGTCGTCGTTCGACGTGTCCCGCACCTGGGCCACCGCGCTGCTGATGTCGGCGCTGTCGGCCCTGGTGTTCGCGGTGGCCGGCTGGATCGGCCGGCTGGCGACGCCGTGGGTCGGGCGGGAGGTCACGACCAGTACCGGGGTGGCCGCCTCGGCGGCCTCGGCGGGCCGGCTGTCGTCGGTGCTGGTGTCGGTGGCCGGGGTCCTCGGGTCCGTCGTCATCGTCTGCCTGGGCTGGTGGGGGCTGATCCGCGCCTTCGACCTGAGTCCCTACTTCGCGAAGACGCCCATGGACGTCTTCGAGCACCTGGTCACGGCCTCCGAGGCCGCGGAGAACCGGTCGTACATCCTGTCCGGGCTGTGGATCACGGTTCGGGACGCCGGTGTCGGTTACCTGATCGGGACGGCGGCGGCCTGCCTGCTGTCCGTCGCGGTGATGCAGTGGCCGCTGGTCGAGCGGTTCTTCATGCCTCTGGCCATCACCCTGCGCTCGGTGCCGCTGGTGGCGATGACGCCGCTGCTGGCGCTGATCTTCGGCCGGGGACTGCTCGGCGTCACGGTGATCGTGTCGCTGGTGACG
This sequence comes from Kineosporia corallincola, assembly GCF_018499875.1. GTDB lineage: Bacteria > Actinomycetota > Actinomycetes > Actinomycetales > Kineosporiaceae > Kineosporia > Kineosporia corallincola. Next base: position 172,217 of record NZ_JAHBAY010000015.1, read on the forward strand.
TTCTTCCCGACCCTGGTCAGCGTGGTCGCGGCGTTGCGGTCGGCCCCGGCCATCGCCTGCGACGTGGTGCGCTCGATGGGCGGCTCCAGCGTGACGGTGACCAGCAAGGTGCGGTTGCTGCACGCCGTTCCGGCGGTGTTCGCGTCGGCCCGGATCGCGGTGCCCGGGGCGATCGCCGGTGCCACCCTGGCCGAATGGCTGGCGACCGGCGAGGGCATCGGCAGCATGCTGGTGAAGGACTTCGCCGCGTCGCAGTTCAACGACATGTGGTCCGAGACGGTCGTGGTGATCACCCTGTCGGTGATCGCGTACGCGGCGGTGTCGGCCGCCGAACGCTGGGTGGCCGGACGGATGGGCTCCCCGGCGTAGGTCTACTTTTGGTTGTCAGACTTCCCGTCTTCTGGAGTACCCGTGCGCTTTCTCGACGATCACCGGCCGCAGCGTGATCTGACCTACAACGACGTCTTCATCGCTCCCGGTCGCTCCTCGGTGGCCTCGCGGTTCGACGTCGACCTGGCCGGCCCCGACGGCACCGGCACGACGATCCCGGTGGTCGTGGCGAACATGACGGCGATCTCCGGGCGCCGGATGGCCGAGACGGTGGCCCGCCGCGGCGGGATGGCGGTGCTGCCCCAGGACCTGCCGCTCGACGTGGTGGCCGAGGTGGTCGCCTGGGTGAAGGGGCGGCACCCGGTCTTCGAGACGCCCGTGGAACTGCACGAGCACGACACCGTGGCGGCCGCGCTCAGCCTGCTGCCCAAGCGGGCCCACGGCGCGGCCGTGGTGCTCGACGACGAGCGGCACGTGCTGGGCGTCGTCACCGCGGCCGACTGCCACGGCGTCGACCGGTTCACCCAGGTCGGTGCGGTGATGACACCGGGTGTGGTGTCGATCGACGCGGACACCGCGGAGAGCGACCTGGAGGCCGCGTTCGGCGTGCTGCACGAGACCCGGCGCAAGTTCGCCCCGGTGGTGCGGGACGGCGTGCTGGTGGGTGCCCTCACCCGCACCGGGGCGCTGCGGTCCACGGTGTACACCCCGGCCCTGGACGGCGCCGGCCGGCTGCGGATCGCGGCCGCCGTGGGCATCAACGGCGACGTCGCGGCGACCACGAAGGCCCTGCTCGACGCCGGGGTGGACACCCTGGTCGTCGACACCGCCCACGGTCACCAGGAGAAGATGATCGAGGCGCTGGGCGCGGTGCGCTCGGTCGACCCGCAGGTGCCGGTGGTGGCCGGGAACGTGGTCACCGCCCAGGGCACGCTGGACCTGATCGAGGCCGGGGCGAACATCGTCAAGGTCGGGGTCGGGCCGGGCGCCATGTGCACCACGCGCATGATGACCGGTGTCGGGCGTCCCCAGTTCTCCGCCGTCCTGGAGTGCTCCGCCGCTGCCCGCTCGGCCGGTGGGCACGTGTGGGCCGACGGCGGTGTGCGTCACCCCCGGGACGTGGCCCTCGCGCTGGCCGCCGGGGCCAGCCAGGTGATGGTCGGGTCGTGGTTCGCGGGCACCCACGAGAGCCCGGGTGACCTCACCGTCGACGCCTCCGGCAAGGCCTACAAAGAGAGCTTCGGCATGGCCTCGGCCCGTGCGGTGGCCGCCCGCACCAAGGCCGACTCGCCGTTCCAGCGGGCTCGTAAGGGCCTGTTCGAGGAGGGCATCTCCAGCTCGCGGATGTACCTGGAGCCGGGGCGTCCGGGCGTGGAGGACCTGATCGACCAGATCACCTCGGGCGTGCGGTCGGCGTTCACCTACGTGGGCGCGCGGTCGGTGGAGGAGTTCTCCGACAAGGTCGTCATCGGTATGCAGTCGCCGGCCGGTTACGAGGAGGGGCGCCCGCTGCCTACCGGGTGGTGAGCTCCTCCTCGGCCAGCTCGGTGAGCAGGGCCGTGAAGTCCGGGAAGGGCCGGGGATCGATGCCGTCCCCGGCCGCCCAGGCGTAGGCCACCCACTCGCCGTCGCCGGAGGTGCGGGTGGCGTCGACCAGCCCGAGATGGCCTTCGCCGGTGTCGATCACCACCAGGCACCGGCCGATCAGCTCGATCACCTCCTCGAAGCTCGACCAGGCGTCGACCAGGTCGTGGGCCGGGTCGTCGGTCCAGCGCAGTTCGGTGGTGGAGCAGACCGCCACGTGGTCCCAGCCGTTGCTGGCTGCCAGGAAGTCGCGCAGGCCGGGCGGCAGTGCCGTGCCCAGACGCTCTTCGGCGGCCCGGATCTCGGCCTCGGTGGCGGGATTCCGGCTGCCGGCCGGATCGAACCGGGCCAGGAAGTCCTGCCACTGCGTGATGCTGGTGGGACACATGGTGGCCATGATCCATGGAACCGGGCCCGTGGGGCGACGGGTGGTCCCGAAAATTTTCGGCAGGGCCTCATCCCCGGCCGGGTTCCGGTGTGTCTTCCTTGGTGACGACGGGAGCGTCGTCATCACGAGGGGAGATTCATGGTGATGCAGAGGGTGACCGCACTGGGGGTTGCGGTTCTCGGATTGTTCCTGGTGCTGGCGGGGTGGTCCGCGCCGGCGGCGATGGCCGAACCGGTTGCTGAACCGGTGGCGGCTGCTGGTCTGCCGCAGACCGGGCGGCAACTGGCCTACGTGCAGCGGGGTGATCGGGTCACGGTGTACCGCCAGGGCAGGGTGCTGGCCCGGGTCACGGCGGTGCCGGGCGGGCCGGGCCGGCTGGTGCTGAAGGTGGCGGCCGCCAGGGTCTTCGCCTTCCGCAGCGGGCAGTTCGTCTGGGCCGATCGGCTCGGTGACCACGACCCGGTCGATCCGTTGCGCAAGGTCCGGGTGAAGGCCGGGACCACCGAGACCGTCACCATCCGGTTCCCCGGTGCGAACGACGGCGACGTGATCTGGGCTCCGCGGCGGGAGAACTCGGTCGGGGTGTGGGTGGCCGAGGGAAACCGGGTGTCCGGTGCGCCGGAACGGTTGTCGCCCGCCTACGTGCAGCGCGATGCCGTGGCGTCGGTGTTCAAGGCCGGTCAGGTGGTGGCCCGGGTGACGGCGCAGTCGGCGGTGCGCCGGTCGGGCCGGGGCACGGTGACGGTCGAGGTGGAGGCGCTGAAGCGGGTCTCGTTGCGCCCGGCGGCGTTCGTCTGGGTGAACCGGGACGGTGATCGGCACCGGCCGGTGGGCGGGCACAAGGTCACGGTGCCGGGTGGCAGCGGCAAGACCGTCACCATGCTGTTCGACGACGTCTCGGCGGGCAGGCTGATCTGGTCGCCGCGTGAGGGGGTCGTCGCCGGTTCCTGGATGATCGGCTGATCCGTACCGGGCTGCGGTCAGAAAATTCTCAAGAAACTTCGAGAAGGCACACAACCGCAGGCCGGGTGGGGCGTGTTCTTCCGGACGACAGCGAGAGCGATCGTTCGAGAGGGAGAGCCCTGATGAAGAAGGTCACCGCGGTGGGGGCAGCAGCGTTGGTCGTGGGCGGCGTGCTGGCCGGTGGGGTCACGCTGCTGGCTCCGGCAGCCCAGGCAGCCCAGGCATCTCCAGCAGGCCAGGCTGTTCGAGCAGGCCGGGCAACTCCGGTCCGGCCCGCTGCTGCCGCCACCCTTCCGCAGGCCGGGCACCAGACGGCATACGTGCAGCGGGCCGACACGGTCACCGTCTATCGCGACGGCACGATGCAGGCCCAGGTCACGGCCGAGTCGGCCGCGCATCCGCGGGGCAAGGGCAAGCTGGTGCTCACGGTCGCCGCCAAGAAAGACTTCTCGTTCCGGGCCGGGCAGTGGCTCTGGGAAGACCCGGACGGCGGCGATCACGAGGCGGTCAACACCCGGCGCAAGATCAGTGTGCCCGCGGGCACCACGCAGACCGTCTCGATCAACTACTCCGGGGTGGGCAACGGCGACGTCATCTGGACGCCCGACGCGTCCAGTGTGGCCGGTGCCTGGTATGTGAAGGGGGCTGCGGTGCAGGGGGCTTCGAAGTTCCTGCCCACCAGCTACGTGCAGCAGGGCGGCACGGTCAGCGTCTACCGGGCGGGCAAGGTGGTGGCCCGGGTGACGCCGCGGTCCGCCGAGCACGCCGACGGCAAGGGCACGCTGAAGCTGGATGTCGAGGCGGTGAAGAAGTTCTCCGTGGTGCCGGCCTCGTTCCTGTGGGAAGACGCCGACGGTGGTGACCACGAGGCGATCGGCGACAAGAAGGCCGTCACCGTGAAGGCGAAGACCAGCAAGACGGTCACGGTGAAATATGCCGACGTCGCCGAGGGAACGATCGTCTGGTCGCCACGCGACGACTCCGTCGCCGGTGCCTGGACCGTGGACTGACCCGCACGCGTGCACGCACGGCCGCCGGACGGGCAGGATTGCGCCCGTCCGGCGGTAGGGGGAGCGTTGGCCGTCGACGGTAGGGGACGATGAAGCAGGACCTGAAAGACCGGTTCCAGCTCATGGCGCTGGCGGAGCTGCCGCGCCTGCGCCGGTTCGCGCTGGCGGTCTGCGGCGATCCGCACCAGGCAGACGACCATGTGCAGAACACGCTGGAACGGATGTACGTGGCCTGGCCCAGGGTGCACGACATCTCCCGGCCCGGAGCATATTTGAGGGCGATTCTGGTGCGGCAGATGCTGAACGAGAAACGGCGTCCGTGGCGTCGTGAACACAGCGCCGACCGGTTACCCGACCCGGGCTACGAGACCACTCCGGGCGCCGACCTGCACCTGGATCTCAGCCGCGCGCTGGCCGGGCTCACCACCAAGCAGCGGGCGGTGGTGGTGATGCGCTACGTCGAAGACCGGCCCGTGGCGGAGGTCGCGCAGATCATGCGTATCACCCCCGGCACCGTGAAGCGCCAGTGCGCCGATGCCGTGGTGCGCCTGCGCCGGGTGCTCGGCGACGACTTCATCGACGACGGCGCGGACGAGGTCCGCGCGGTGTCGTCCACTCCCGTACTCGACCTCGACGAGACCGGCAGGGGGCTCCAGTGACCCACGATCCGAGCCAGGGGCGGCCGAACCGGCTGTCCGAGAGGCTGAAACAGCTCGACGAGGCTCAGCAGCTGCCGGAGTTCGACCTGGGGGCGGCAATTCGCGGGGGTGAGCGCCGGCGCCGTCACCGGGCGATCGGTGGCGCCGTGGCGCTGACCGCCGGGGCCGGGCTGGTGGTGCTGGCGCTGTTCACCGGGCTGATCCTGAACTCGCTGCTGGCCGACGGCAACACCAGCCCGGCCACCTCGGTGCGCACGTCCGGGCTGGTGTACGCGCAGCAGGCCGACGCGGTCACGGTGAGCCTCGACGGCGTCGAGGTGGGCAGGGTGAGTCTGGTGTCGGCCTCGATCGACGGCTCCGAGCACGGCACGGTCGAGGTGAAGGTGAACTCGCAACGGTCGTTCACGCTGAACCCGGCCGAGTTCGTCTGGGCCGGTAGCCCGTTCGACCGTGAGCCCTCCCAGTCCGGCCGGTCCTTCGAGGTCGCCGGCACGGGCGTGCAGACCTTCACCTGGGCCTACGACACCGTCTCCGAGGGCGAGCTGGCCTGGCTCGACCCGGCCACCGGCGAGCTGATCGCGGCCTGGAGCGTGAGCGGGTCCGCGGCTCCGGTGCCGGTGACGCAGAAGCCGAACCGCACCTGGTATCTCCAGCGGGGTGACACGGTGTCGGTCTACCGGGGCCCGCAGCTCAGGGCCACGGTGACGGCCTACGACCTGACGGTGGGCGCGGAGGGCACGACGGCGCGGCTCAGGGTGAGCGCGGCGTTCGGGATCCGCTCCGACGAGTTCATCTGGGAGAACGTCGACAGCGACGGTGCGGATGTCGAACCGCCGCGGAGCGGCTGGCAATCCTTCACCGCGAGCGCCGCGGCCGACTCGACGGGGATCGAGTTCGCGGGTGGCGCGGAGGGATACCTGATCTGGTCGCCCGACGGAGACAATCCTGCGGGTATCTGGCGCACGGCGCAGGCGCCGGAGGTGCCGTGAGTCCGAGCGGGCTGAACCATCACTCCCAGACCGTGGCCAGACGCTCGAAGGTCTCCTGCTCACTGTGCACGGGGATCACGCAGAGCAGGTGCCCGCCCGGCGCCCGCAGGGTGCGGCAGTCCAGCCAGCGGCCGATCTCCACGGCGCCGAGGCCGGTCAGCCGGGTGGTCTCGGCGTCGAGGTCGTCGGTCTCGATGTCGATGTGGAAGCGAGGGGCGCCGTCGATCGACTGCACGGCCATCACCAGATCGGGAAAGGCACCGTTGATGTTGGTGAACTGTTCCTCCCCTGGCACGGGGCGGGCCGGCACGCCGAGGGCTGACGACCAGAATGATGCGGCGGCGGAGGCTTCGTCCTGGGGCACGTCGATGAGCAGGGTCGAGAATCGGCTCCGATGCATGGGACGACGCTATGCGGTCGGCGCCGGGATGTCAGCCAGGGCGGATGACCGTTCAGCCCAGCCTGAGTTACCCCGGATCACCACCGGCGTGGGCATCGGTTACCCGCCGATCACCCGGATCGGGCTCCCCGCCGAGTAGGCCAGAATGTCTTCCAGCGCATCGGAATAGAAGGACCGATAGGTGTTCTCGCTGACATACCCGATGTGAGGCGTGAGCACGGTGCGGGGCGCCGAACGCCACGGGGAGTCAGCCGGGAGGGGCTCGGTGTCGTACACGTCCAGGGCCGCGCCGCCGATCCGGCTCTCGTGCAGGGCCTTCAACAGGGCGGCCTCGTGGATGATCGGGCCGCGCGAGGTGTTCACGACCAGCGCCGTCGGCTTCAGCAGGGCCAGTTCCCGTTCACCGAGCAGGCCCCGCGTGCGCTCGGACAGCCTCAGATGCACCGACACGATGTCTGCCGTGGTGAGCAGTTCGTCCCGCTCGACCGGGGTCACGCCCAGCGAACGGGCATGCTCCGCATCGAGATTCGTGCTCCAGGCCGCCACGTCCATGCCGAAGGCCAGGCCGATGCGGGCCACGGCGCTGCCGATCCCGCCCAGCCCGATCAGGCCCAGCCTCCGCCCCGCCAGGTCGGTACCGACCGTCCGCTGCCAGCCGCCGTCGCGCAGCCTTCGGTCTTCCTGCGGGATGTGCCGGGCCAGGGCCAGGATCAGGCCCCAGGTCAGCTCGATGGTGGCCTGACGCCCACCACCCCCGGTGCCGCAGACCGTGACGCCCAGCTCACGGGCTGCGGGGACGTCGATGGCGGCGTTCACCGGGCCCGTCGTCACCAGGAGCCTGAGCCGGGGCAGCCGGCGCAGCACACCCGCCGGGAAACGGGTGCGCTCACGCATGGCCACCACGACGTCGAACGGTTCCAGCGCGGCCACCACGGCGTCTTCGTCCGCGAAGGGCTCACGGAACACCGTGGGCCGCAACGACGACCAGTCCGCGTAGGTCAGGGCGACGTCTTGGTAGTCGTCGAGGATCGCCACCGCCGTGATGTCGGGCATGCCCGGATCAGCCTCCGATCAGTTGCGCCACCGCGTTCGTGGTGGCCGGATGGGTCTGGAGCAGCCGGACAGCCTCAGCCACTCCAGCCTCAGTTGCCGCAACCTCCGTCGCCGCAGCCTCAGTTCCCGTTGCTCCGGGCTCCGCCTCGGGCCACCCTGCCACACCGCCTGTCGTCCACTCTCCCGGCCGGCCCAGCAGGCCGGCCACCCCCAGCGCTGCCCCTGGATGGGCGTCGAGCAACCGGCGCGCCCCGGCCACGACCGGGTTCTGCCGATGACCGGCCTCCTGCCCAACCCCCTGCCCCGCCCTCTGGCGGCCCGGCTTCGGCACCCGGTTCCACGGCGCCGTCCAGGCGTCCAGCGCGGGCAGCCGACCCGGGAACGTGCGCCCGGCCTCCCGCGTGAGCACCGGCACCAGCTCCGCGGCCTCTTCGCGCAGCGTGATGATCAGCGTGGGCAGCCAGGGCAGCAGCACCGGGTCGGGCAGCCGGGCGAAGGCCTTCGAGATGGTCTCGACGACGAACGGCGCCAGCCTCGGGACCGGCTCCAGGGCATGCACGAAACCGGCCACGTACTGCGGGAAACTGGGCACGACGAGAGGGTTGGCCAGCAACTCGTCGCAGTGCTCGCGCAGGTCACCGACCGCCAGGTCGCCGAGCTGGTGCCGGGCCGCCCAGAACAACGCGGTCTTCGCCGGGCCGTACGGAACTGACTGCCGCACGGCCAGTTCCAGCTGGGTGCGCTCGCAGCCCAGGCTCAGGGCCAGCCCTTCCATGCTGAACAGGAAGCCCAGCATGGCCGCCACCTGCCGGACCCCGGTCTCCTCGTCGCCGAACGCCGTGGGCAGCAGGGTGCAGTAGTGCGCATAGCCGGCCGTGACGAACTGCTGACACCAGCCGGGCAGCACGTCGCCGGGATGGGACGGGCTCTCGTAGTAGGCGATCAGCCGCCGGATGCGGCCCAGCACCAGCGGCGCCTCGTCGACCGTGCGCTCGGCGCCGAGCAGCTCGACCGCCCGCCGGCCCAGCTCGTCGCTCAGCCGAGGGCTGTCGAGCAGCCGCAGCGAGTCTTCCACGGCGTTCAGGGCATCGGCCGCGGTGGCCTTCGGATCGTGCACCGCATGCCGGAGACGCTGCTCCAGCACCTGTTCCACGGTGACGCCCTCGTAACCCAGCTCGATCAGGGCCCGCTGGTTGCGGCCCAGGTCGAGGTCCCAGCTCTCCTGCACCGACCGCTCACCGAGCCGCCGCGATCCCATGATGGTGCGCACGGCATGACCCGGCAGCAGGTACTGGAGACGCCACAGCAGCCGCGAGCAGTCGGCCAGCCCGGGATCCGCGGTCAGGTCGAGCAGCGCCCGGCGGATGGTGCGCGACGTCAGGTCGAGCCCCAGCGGTTCCAGCCGGTCGTGCACGTCACGGGCCAGCGGTGGCAGCGCCTCGTAGCCGACCTGGCCGACCTTGTCGCCCCCGAGCAGGATCTCGCAGATCCGGCGTACGTCCCGCCGGCCCGGCACCACGTCCTTCTCGATGCAGGTGACCGCCGCGTCCTGGAAGTCGTACGGGGTGGGTCGCGCCCGGCCCCGCATACCGGCCAGCAGCACCGAGGTCTCGAACACGGCGATCGCGTCGGCCGTGCTGGCCAGATAACCGTTCCGCCGTGCCAGCCGGACCAGGTCGACGCACCAGCCACGCAGTTCCGCGTCGTCGAGGCCGCCCGGCGGGGGAGGAGCCGCCAGATACCCGGTGAGCCGGTCGGTGGCCGGCGCCGCGACGGCGGCCGGGGGCAGGGCCTTGACGGTCTTGCGTCGTCCACCCTTCTGGCCTGTCAGCCGGAACGGTGAAAGACGCGACCGGCTGAGCTCTTTCTGCCAGGTGGCCGCCGCGATCGACACCGAGCCCGGAGCCAGGCCGAACTGCGCCTCGATCGCCGAGTGACTGGAGGGGATCAGCCCGTAGAGCCAGGCGGTGGCACTGCGTGGGGTGATGTCCAGGTCGGGCGTGCCCGGCTCGGACCCGGCCTCGACCACCCGGCTGACCGCGTGGAAGGCCCCGCACACGTAAAGACAGTCGGCCCGGTCCACCCCGGAACCCGCCAGGTGCTCGCGGATCCGCGTCCACATGTAGCGCTCGCGGTCTTCGTCCATGGCCAGGCGCCGCGTGCCCTCCGGCGTGAGCCGCCGGAACAGGCTGCCGATCAGCGTCATCACCTGGCGGTAGGTGTCGTGGTCGGCCCCGGCCAGGGGCTGCTCCACGTACTGGTCCCACCACTCCGACCAGTGCCGCACCCGCCCGTGGTGCAGCAGGTGCTCCTCCAGCTCGGCGAACCTCGGCCGCAGGTCGCCGATCTCGACCCCGACCGCGTCGCCGTGCAGATCGTCCTCGGTGTCGTCCCGGGTCTCCTGCTCCTGGTCGTGCGGCATCCACTGGAACACGTGGTCGGCGGAGCGGTCGACCAGAACCAGCTCCACCCCGGGGGTCTCCAGGGCGTAGGCGATGGCCTGGTACTCGGCCGAGGCCTCGGTGACCGGGGCGACCACGCTCAGCGGGCCCCAGGCCTTCGGGAACCCGTCGAGGTCGGAGGCGAACGCCTGGAGCGCCACCGGCAGCCGGCAGTTGCGCAGCTCGGTCAGCAGCGGCTGGAGGTCTTCGCAGAGCTCCAGATAGACCACCCTGGGCTGTTTCTCGCGCAGCCGCCGGCCCATCGCCAGCGCGGAGGCCGGGGAGTGGTGGCAGACCGGGAAGATCTCCAGGGGCTCGGCCATGGCGTGGTCCACGTCGTCGACCAGGCCGGTGAGGATCTCGGGCAGCGCCGCCGGGCCGCCGGTGAAGGCGGCCGCGGCGTCGAGGAGCTGCTGCCGCAGCGGCTCGAAGACCTCACTCATGACAGGGCGCTGATCGCCTGGCGGCCACCCTCGAGGAAGCCCGTCCACGGGCCGCCGTCGGTCTCCTGCTGGCTGCGCGGCTCCACCACGCCGTGCCAGTAGGTGTTGAGGATGGCCAGGTCTTCCGGGCTGCGGCGGGCCAGCGACCCGACCAGCGACCCGGCCAGTGTCTGGGCGGTCAGCTGGTTCTCACCGAAGAAGGTGCTGTGCAGCACGGCGTCTTCGAGCACGCCGATCTGCTCGGCCGTGGACAGGGCCGACTCCAGTTTCTCGTCGTCGGTCTTGGCGGCGGCCGCGGCGGCCCGTAGGTCGGCGAAGCTCTGGAGCAGCACGTCGAACAGCGTCGGCGGCACCTCCAGCTCGATCGAGTGCCGGCGCAGCAGTTCCTCGGTGCGGAAACGGACGATCTCCGCCTCGCTCTTCTTGTTCGTGACCACCGGGATCCGGACGAAGTTGAATCGCCGCTTCAGCGCCGACGACAGGTCGTTGACGCCCCGGTCACGGCTGTTGGCGGTGGCGATCACCGAGAACCCGGGCTTGGCGAACACGATGTTGTCGTCGTCGAGTTCCGGTATGGACACGTACTTCTCGGACAGGATCGAGATCAGCGCGTCTTGCACGTCGCTGGTGGCCCGGGTGAGCTCCTCGAACCGCCCGATCACGCCGCCCTCCATGGCGCTCATGATCGGCGAGGGGATCATCGAGTCCCGGGACTGCCCCTTCGCGATCACCATCGAGACGTTCCACGAGTACTTGATGTGGTCTTCGGTGGTGCCTGCCGTGCCCTGCACGACCAGCGTGGAGTTGCGGCTGATCGCGGCGGCCAGCAGCTCGGCCAGCCAGCTCTTGCCGGTGCCCGGGTCGCCGATCAGCAGCAGGCCGCGGTCGGAGGCCAGGGTGACGATGGCCCGCTCGACGATGCTGCGGTCACCGAACCACTTCTGGCTGATCTCGCGGTCGAGCCCGTCGGCCCGCTCCGAGCCCAGCACGAACGTGCGCACCATCTTGGGGCTGAGCCGCCAGGAGAACGGCTTCGGCCCGGTGTCGACCGACTCCAGCCACTCGAGTTCCTCGGCGTACTTCACTTCGGCGGGGGCGCGCAGGATCTCACTCATGAAAGGGCTCCTCGTTCAAGATTTAAAGGGGGGACGACGAAAAGATCAGCTCAGGAAGGTCTTCAGCTCGGTCACCAGCTTGCGCACGTGACCGGAGAGCACCGGGGTGCCCTGGGCCTTGAACCGCTGCCGGAACCAGGGATTCACGCTCTGCTGCCCACCGCTGGAGACCGACCCGACCGGGATCAGCTTCACTCCCGACCGGTGCAGGGCCTCCAGGCCGGTGAACACCTCCTTCTCCTGCCACTCGTAGAAGTCGGAGATCCAGACCACGACGGTGTTGCGGGCGTCGGCGATCTTGGGACGGGTCAGTTCCAGCGCGGCCCGGCCGTCGGTGCCGCCGCCGAGCTGGGTGCGCAGCAGCACCTCGAACGGGTCGTGCACCCACGGGGTGAGGTCGAGGGCCCGGGTGTCATAGGCGATCAGGTGCACGTCGACCTTGGGCAGCCCGGCGAAGATGGACGCCAGGATGGTGCAGTTCACCATCGCGTCGACCATCGACCCGGACTGGTCCACCACCACGATCATCCGGGCCGGGGTGATGCGCTTGGCGGTCTGCTTGTAGAACAGCCGGTCGACGTACAGCTTCTGGTCGTCCGGGTTCCAGTTCGGCAGGTTCTTCCAGATGGTGCGGTCGATGTCGAGGTTGCGGAACACCCGCTTCGGCGGGATCGACCGGTCGATCGTTCCCGAACTGGCCTGCGCCACCTGGGTCTTCAGCACCTCGGCGACCTCGTCGACGAACTTCTTGATCAGCGCCCTGGCATTGGCCAGCGCCACCCCGTCGAGGTTGTCCTTGTCGCGCAGCAACTGCTCGATCAGCGACATGCTCGGCGTGAGCTGCCGGGCCAGCCGGTCGTCGGCCAGCACCTCACGCAGGTGCATACGCTTGACCAGATCGCCCTCGATGGAACCCAGCACCGGCCCGAGCCGCGCCGGGCCGCTGCCGGGGCCCGTGCCCACGCCCGCCCCGGAGCCGGAGCCGGTACCCGCGCCCGCCCCCGAGCCGGAGCCCGTACCCGCGCCCCGGCCCCGCATCCCGCCCGGCTCGAAACCGCAGGCCCGCTCGAACCATCCGGCGTCGGACTGCCAGCGCGCCAGCTGACCGGCGGTGACCTCACCGGTGCCGGTGGCGAACACGTTGTACAGCACCTTGGACGCCAGCGCGGCCCGGCGCACCTCCAGCTCCCTGCCACCGGTCTGCGACTTCTCCGCCGTCATCAGGCCGTCGAACTCGGCCTCCAACTGGGGAAAACGCTGCACCAGACTGTCGATCGAGGTGGCCGGGTCGAGCAGGGCCGCGGGCAGGCCCAGGTCGTCGACGACGGCCACGCTGGCGGTCTCCAGGGCCGGCTGCTCGTCGGGGTCGAAAAGCCTGGCCAGAAGCCGCCAGTACAGCACCTGACGGCGGTTCTCCAGGGCCTGGGTGGTCTCGTCGGGTGTCATTTCCGCAGCAGCCTTCCCGCGCGCTCGCGCAGCACCTCGACAGCGGCACCGGCGGTGGCTTCGGCCTTGGCGGCCCTGGCCTCGGTGGGGCCGAGCGCCCAGTCGCCGGTGTGCACCGAGACCGGCTTCTTACGCACCGTGGCCTGCACCGCCAGCGGCCGCACCGACCAGCGCCCGGCGTCGTGCCGCAGCAGCCCGATGCAGGCGGTGGACGCCTTGACCAGCGCCGGGGTGAGCGGCCCGGCGGCGGGCAGCGGGTCGACGGCCACGACCGTGCCACCCAGGTCCAGGCCTTCGGCCGTGGCCTTGTAACCCTCCAGCAGAACGGGTTCCGTGATCAGCGCGGGGTGCCGGTCGAGCGGCGCGACCACCGGTGCCGCCGCGCCACCCAGCCGCACGCGGGCCGTGACGAACGGGTCCGCCGCCTCGCCCGCCTCGGCCAGCGACTCGTTCCAGAGCAGGTCTCCGGCGGCGGTCAGGGGCATGCCGGCGAGCTCCAGCGACTGCTGCCCGGCCAGAGCGCCCAGCAACACCGGGAAGCCGGTGAGCATGCGCCACACCGACGGCCCGGTGATGGTGTCGACCTTGGCCGCGGTGACGGTGGTGCGCACGAGCCGGACCTCGTCGCCGGTCTCCAGCAGGCCGTGCACCCGAACTCCGAAAGCCGTTGGGTGCTCGTGCAGATCGGCGCCCAGCACCAGCAGGCGGCCGTCGACGGTGGCAGCCGGTGCGCCGGGGCCCGGCAACAGCATCGTGCGGGTCCACAGATCGGCCCAGCGCCGGGCCGGCACCCGCTCCAGCGTGGCCACCGGGGCCCCGGCGCGCAGCTCCGCGGCGAAGCCGTCGACCAGCACGGCCAGCCGCCGGTGGTCCGGGTTCTCCAGCAGGCCGGGCACGGCCCGGGAGCCGGTGGCGGCGATCTCGTGGTCGACCCCACGCCAGCCGGTGATGGCCAGCTCGCGCAGCCAGGAGCGAACCGCCTGGGGCACCACGGAAGTGGCTGCGGAGTCAGCGAACTCGGCACGCGAGCGCCCGAGGGCCTGGTCCAGGTGGGACAACAGGGCGTCGTGGGCGGCCCCCAGCAGCGCCGCCCGGGCGCCGGCCAGGGCCAGCAGGTGCTCGTCGGTGACCGACCCGGCCTCGATCTTGCCGATCGCGTCGGCCACCGGGGCGGCCAGCGGCGAGCCGGCGAACACCGCGGACAGGTCGGCCAGGGACTGGAGGTGGGTCTCGTCGGGGCGGCCCAGCCCGTGCACCAGCGCCTCGTCGAACCCGTCGACCAGGGCGAACACCTCGGCCAGACCGTCGGGTTGGCCGCTCAGGACCTCGTTCAGGATCACGCCGGCACCGGCCCGGCCGGGAACCAGCTGAGCTCGGGCAGCGGATCGGTGCTGACCGGGAGTTCCAGATAGGCCAGGTGCCGCAGGAAGCTGCTGAACACCTCGGCCGCGTGACTGGGGGCGCCGGTCGGGTGCAGGCCGCTGAACAGGGGCTGCCCGTCGGCCGTCTCGATGCTCAGGTAGCGCGCCACCCGGGCCGCGCCGAACTGCTTCTCGGCCTCGGCCAGCAGGGCCTGGATGTGCTTGCAGGAGTAGCCCTGGCCGAGCCCGCCGCAGGGCCGGTTGTTGTTGGTGGAGCAGCTCAGCCCGTGGTCGCCGGCCGAGACGGACGAGACGTAGACGCGCTCGATGTCGGACCCGCTGGACACCACCCCCTGCAACCGCCCCTCGGACAGCTCGAGGAACGGAACCTTGGCCAGCTTGCGTGGATGCACCGGTGGCACCTGCTGCACCGTGCTGCCGAGCGCCAGATCGGCATCGTCCTGCTTCACAACCCCTGCCCTCCTTGGCCCGGCCCCTCCGGGTGGCAGAAGTTCTAGCGGAGACCACCGACAGAATTGGATCGCCCCAGGTGAGGCCGGTCTGACACGATGCTGGCCGCAACGATGGGAGCGGTAGGTTGAGCGTCACCGGATCAGCCCCAGAGCACTGTGGTCCTTCAGGCTGTTCCTGGGCTCCGGTCTTCGTTGTGCTGCTGGTCCGCAGCCGTCAGGCGGACCGGGCCATGGGTGTCACCTGACCTGCGACAACCGGTGCAGGGCCTGCGCGGGGGAGCGGGCCGAGAGGTCCGGCCCCGGTGATCCGCCGGGCCAGGTGCGGCCATGGCTGACCCATGCCGTCGAGAGGCCGAGCCGGGCGGGCCCCACGACGTCCATCAGGGGATCGTCGCCGAGCATCCACGGCAGTGTTCCGCCCGAGATCCCCATGGCTGCAACGGCGTCCAGGTAGGCAGCGGAATCCGGC
The DNA here is from genome assembly GCF_018499875.1 of Kineosporia corallincola. Classification (GTDB taxonomy): domain Bacteria; phylum Actinomycetota; class Actinomycetes; order Actinomycetales; family Kineosporiaceae; genus Kineosporia; species Kineosporia corallincola. The sequence continues at coordinate 187,341 of NZ_JAHBAY010000015.1, forward strand.
TTGCGCAGGCCGGACTCGCCGGAAATCCGGACGATATCGAAAAACTCCAGAAGGTCGTTCTTTTCGAGCTTTCCGTTTTGGTTGTCCGCTTCCCCATTGCTCAGCAGGGCCAGCCGCCAGCCGGACTCCCGTAATGCCGTCAATCCTTCCCGGACGCCAGGAAATGCTGCCGCGAAGGTGGGCATCAGCGAACGATATTCGGCCCAAATCTCCGATGGATCCGCCGCCAGGTCGAAGGATGTGACCAACTCGGCGAAGAACTGCTGTCGCCGTGACCGGAAGCGAATGTCCAGCTTGCCGACCAGAACACGGTCGAGGCCGTTCTCGGCGCAGAAATGATCGGCCCAGCGGGCGAAGGCAGAGTCCCGGTCGATCAGCGTTCCGTCCAGATCGATGATCGCCACCCGCATCGGCCCAGCCTAGGCCTACAGTTTTCAGGTGGTGGATGCCGAGGTGTGCAGAGCCTGGGGAATCACGCCCGGAAATCTGCTCAGTGCCCGAGCCACCCGCACCTGGGCAGCCGAACGGAATGGCGAGCCGTACATCGTCCAGCGTTTCCCCTTCGCCATTGATTATCAGCTGAAGGTGGCGGCAGCTCTGCGCGAGCGGGGCTGGCCGACCCCGCAACCGGCGCGTGAGCCGCTGACCGGCGAGAACGGCGTCTGGGCGCTGTTTCACCGACTGCCCGGCGAACCTGCCCACACGCTCGATCACCGGGCCCGGGGAAGGCTGCTCGCCGAACTTCACTCGGATGCCCTCGCCACCGGCATCACCGACCAGCGTGAGGGATGGACGGGGCCCGCCCAGCGGGTCGCCGATCCCGAGCTGGAGAGCTGGCTCCGCCGGTACGAGAAGTGCAGTCCGCAGGCCGGGACGCTGCTCCTGAGGTGCCGTGACGCCGCACTGGAATGGTTCACGGCCCATCCGTCGCCGGAAGCCCCGAGCGGTGTCATTCACGGTGACTTCACCCCCTGGAACCTGCTGTACAGCGGTGGACAGCTGACGGGGGTCCTGGACTTCGAGGGAACGCATCACACGTTCCAGGTGGCCGACTTCGCGTTGTCCTGGCGCGGCCACCAGGACGACGTTCTACGCGGCTACGACGAGGTGCGCCCGCTGACCGACGCGGAGTGGAATCTGATCCTGCCGGTCTACTGGTCCTGGTTGCTCCTCGGGCTCACGGCGCTGCCGGTCGAGAAGGCCGACCTCCGCTGGCAGGTGGATCATCTGCACCGGCACTCGCCGCTGTTGGCCGGCAAGACCGGTCGGGGCGGTCTGTTCAATCATGGACGACGATGAGGCCGGCCCGGGCTCCTCGTTGTCCACAAATTTTGGGCAAGGCTCATGACCGGTGCGTCATCGACCGATCGCCCACTGTCGAGATGGGGAGGAGTGCAGGGCTCAACGGGTGTGGTTTTGGCCTCGAAGCGGCACCAGACCCGCGAGTAGCCAACCATTCGGCCTACCGCACGGTAATCTATGGGTGGGATTGCGCCCCGGTCGGCTGCCGACCGGTCTTCCCTCCCCTAGCCTGAGGGGCGGGTCGGCGTCGTCCCACGGGCCTCTAGCTCAACCGGCAGAGCAGCGGACTTTTAATCCGCGGGTTCGGGGTTCGATCCCCCGGGGGCCCACCACTGCAAGTTACATAGCGCCTGACCTGCGAAAACGGACTATTGCGCAGGTTGCCCCTTGAGGCGCCGAGGCAACTTTGCAGGTCAGCGAGCTGGCACTGGGTTCGTGCGCAATTAGGTCTTCGGCCGGGTGGCGACTCTTCGTGAGCGCCAGGAGAGTCTGGCAAGGCAGGGTCAGCCGAGGACAGCCGCCTATTGGAACGTTCGCGCCCGAGCGGCAGCACGGTGGGCGCGGGTGAGGAGGTCTGGCTGTCGAGGGGCAGGCAGTGCTCTCCGGCGGTGCGCGAACGAGATTGGCACCCCCTGGAGCGCGGTGCTTCCTTGGTGGTTCAGTCGCGCCAGGTCGTCAGTTGCCACCACTGGTTGATCCAGAGATTGATCAAGCGGGGCGACTCGTTGCTGGGGTACCCGCGCCACCGCTCGCTGATCGCTAGCCAGCGACGGTCGGGGGCCGCGTCGATTGCGCGGAACGAGTCACGGGTGGCGGACCGGAGTACAGCCCTGGGTCCCGCCGACGACCCTTGCCCGCCCTGCCTCGGTGGGCGGCGGGTGCGCATCTCAAAGTAGGGCTGCTCGCCCTTGCTCTTGGTCTCGATCGTGCCGGCCAGACCGTGGACAGCGAGGGGGTAGCCGTGCGCGAGGCTCCTGTGGAACGCGGCGGTGATGTCGGTTTGCGCGTCGACGCAGAAGTCCTTCCAGGCGATCGTGGAGCCTTGATGGCGAGCTTGGAACCGGCCGGCGGCCTCTTCGTCGTCCTGGTAGTTCCTCAGCAAGGCTGCGATCCGTGCGGCGCCGTTCAGGACGGGGATCAGCTTGCTGCGTGACGTGTCGGTGCTGATCTCACGGTAGATGGATGAGCTCTGGCGCCTTGTGGTGGCAGGTTCTGAGGGCGTCTGCTGGTTGAGGTCAGGCAGGAGAAGTTCGTAGTAATCGCCGGCCCGCTGAACGGCACCTCGGTGGTTTCGGGCGATCTCGTTGGCCCGGGCCCGGAAGTCGAAGGGGCATCCTGGGTCGTGTTCGGTTCCGGGCTTGAGGAAGAAGTGTGGGCTGACGCTGATGGTGCCGCCCTCGCTGCGACGTTGGTGCCCCCGCCGAGAGCTGACGGGGGCAGGACAGCCGCCGCAGTGCAGGGGCAGGCGGCCATCGAACGGCCGCGGGGTCTCGTCGATGGTGTCTCGGCCATGGCGCGTTCCGCGGGAGTCGATTGCTACGGGTATGCCCACCACTTCTGACACGCCCGAAACCTCCCCAAATCTCGCGTTGTCGAAAGCCTGACATATCAGCGCATGGCTTGTCCCCGCAGTCCAGGCGCGAAACTCTGGCCGGGCCCCGAACTCGGGGCTTGATGAACCGAACCGTCTCCTCCGAGTCTGGGGAGACCTCTGGAGCAGTAGCGCCCTCATGGCTCACGCATATCAGCAGCACCACTTTGCGGAACTTCCTTCTCAGGACTTCCAACCAGCATCCGGGCCTGACGGCGCGAGCGTGGCCAGGTTGCGGCGAATGATGGACGTATAATCGAAGATTGGATGCCTTGCGCAGGTAAGGGGTTTGGAGACACCGCAATCCTGATGGCTCGCTGATTATCTGCGAAGGAGTGCCCCAATGATCTGGCCGACGTTGTGAGGATTCTGGCCGATGCTCCAACGAACGACTTCCTCGAATGAGCGATTGGAACAGGATCGCTGCCGACTTGTTCGCGCCGACAGCACCCAGGCCGGTGCTGCTGTCAATTCGGTCGGTTCGCGAGGCCATTGAGGACGTACTGATGAGCGAGACACGTTCTAATCTCGACCTCATCCTGTCCGATGAGTTGAAGCTGGCTTGGCCGCACCCGGCCAGCCTGGACGAGGTTGCTCCCGAGCTGACCAAGCGCGAGCTGATCAGGGCCTACACGCCGGGCTGGACGCTGGCGCAGCTGATCGCTCTAAGTCGACGCATCGTCGTCGATCTCGCGCTGAGCGCGGATCTGTCGCGGTTGCGCGCTCTGATCGATGCGTACGCCCAACGGGGCGGAGTGGGGTCACCGGCGAAGAACCTCATCTTCGCCGCCAACGGCCCCAAACCCAAGCTCGTACTACGTGATGCCGTCAGCAACGATGTCGAGATCACCGAGAACGGGCAGTACTGCTTGGTCTTCGAGAAGCCGATCCCGGCCGATGGGTTGACCTTCCAGCGGCTGATCGACTGGTGGCGTGAACGTGAGGAACTGCAGCAGATGAGTGACCGGGACGTAGGCCTTCATCTGCATGACCGCCTTCTGGCCAGCCTAGGTAACAACGGTGCCGAGCGGCTCTTGTTCGACACCTACAGCCGCCGCTACAGGACGCACGGCTTCGACATCCCGGCCCTGATCCCACAGGTCTACCTGCACTACGACCCCTACACCCGCGCAACCAGAGGTGCTGCGAGCAGTCCGCTGATGCGGCAACGGATGGACTTTCTGCTGCTGTTCAGCGACCGCCACCGCATCGTCATCGAAGTCGACGGCCGCCAGCACTACGCCGACGACACGGGTCGAGCCAACACCACTCTGTACGCCGAAATGATGGCCGAGGACCGTCGACTGCGGCTGGCCGGCTACGAAGTCTACCGATTCGGAGGGAAAGAGCTGGAAGCCCCCACCGCAACGTCGATGCTGACGTCCTTCTTCGACGATCTTCAGCAAAAGATGGCCTGAGTCCACCCTTGCCGCCGGGCTGCGCCGACGGTGAGCGGGCCGAAGGGCCGGGCGATACCGCACAGGGCCGCCGGAACCGCTGCGGCGAGGTCCCGTACAGATTGGGTGTCAAGCCGCCGGCCACTGAGAGACCAAGAGGCCGAGCTCATTTGGAGTGAGATGGGTCGGTCCGACTGCCGGGCACGGCGACGAGGATGATGTCGCCGTTGCCATCGAACTAAGGCCGATCCGTTCTGTATTGCTCGATGAACGGCTGCCAGGGAGTCCGGGTCCTGTACCTATTTTGGCATGCCGCCCAGGACGTTTCAGTCGCCTGCCCTGTGTAGCCAGCTACTCCGTATGGGTCTAGGGAGCGCTCTTTTGTACGCCATCTGGGTCACTCATTGCGATAACCGCACAGGTAGTTCCCAGGTTGTGGTCACCTATTCGTCAGTCGAGCGATGTGGCGAGAGCGGCGATGAAAGGAATTCGGGTGCAAGTCCGGAAGTTTGTCAGCAGTTTCGTAGTCGCGTTGACAGCTGCGATCTGCCTTGTAGGGCCCAATGTGGCGCTCGCGCCTAGCGCGGCAGCGCTTGCACCCTCCCCTGCATTGGTTCCCAATTCAGTACTGGCAACCCTAGGTGAAGGGGCCACGGCATGCACAGCCTTAGGCCCGTGTTCGGCGGCTGCAGTTCCCTTGGCCGTAGCGGGAAGTGGTTTCGTAGCTGGCCTCGCGACTGGTACCGCCGCCGTTGAAGGCGTGAAATTCGCGAAAGAAAAGTGGTTCACTTTCCACCCAGAAGGCCAGGGCGGTGCCAACGGAATCACCAGCAACGTCATGGACTTGTCTCTTCACAATTTCACTCGCGATGCAGGTGGCTGGCCAGCATTTGATGCCACCGAGACTTGGAAAATTTCTCCTCGCGAGCAACAGCAGTACTATGTCACTACATACGGGGCAGATAAGGAAGGCAATCTGTATTGGATGTGGGGTAGCACAACTGACGTTTCGGTAGATACATATCATGTTCAATGGAATAGAGACTCTTATATCCGCGACCCTTCGCAAATCACCGGGATCTATGTCTCGTTGCGAGTCCGGCAGACCGGAAGCTGGGTAACAGATGCCACGATCCCCGTGGAACACATCAAACCTGTATGGAAGCTTCAGGCGGATTACGTGTGCTCGGGGACGAATGGCGAAGAATCTGGAACCGTTTCGGGCGGGACGTTCGACTCGGCGCCGGTAGCTCCGGAGTTCGCGCCCAATGTTGACTGCGCCAATGGTCAATACGTCACCGCTTGGCATGCCTACGTTGATGGCCCTAACGGCAGATTTGACTTGTATAACTGGAAGGCGAGCTCGGCTTTAACCGACCCGGCTGGAAGATATGCCTCCTGCTTGCGGTTGGCGGGAGGTAGCGACTGTTCTCTTCAGCGGTCCACTGATGGAACGCAGCAGATCTGCATGTGGGGAAATATAGCCGTCCCGCTCAGCGACTGTGATTTCGCGGAGGTCTTCACGGCTTTGCAGCAAAAGAAAACCCGCGTTCAGCAATATGGCGAATACCGACTCGCCGAGGATGCTCAAGAAGAGGCCTACGCGGCTGCTGATACATGCCTCGCATATGCTACGGTCCAACAATGCAAGAATCTCCCGATCTTCATGCCCGGATCGGACGTGTTTGAGGCTGCCCAGCATGATGCCTTCGCTATTTTAAATAGCAATCAGCCTGCACAGCTGAGTTATGCTGAAACTACGGAGAGGGCCCCCGAAGGGTGGTATCAGTCTCAATATCCGTGTACGGACAAAATCGCGGGTGAGCATTGCGATGAATACCCCTTCCGCAGTACCTTGGAGGGCGGCCCCGGGGCCTCGCTCAGGAATATTCCGGGTGACGCTAATAGTAAGGAGGGGCGCTTGTTGGGTTATTTCTTCAAGGTTTGTTCGGTGAACGTGGATAACCGCCCCTTCCTCGTGATCCCCCTGGAAGGTCCATCCGGAGCCTCGTACGGTCACCCGTCACAGGCATGGTGTCAGGACGGAGCATGATGAGTGAGCTGACGGTTCTTCTTGGCAGGCTCGAGGAGCAATGGAGGCGCAACGGTCTGCCGTGCTCAGACAGGGTGCGGCCGGGGTTGCCGACGGCGCAGATCGAGCAGGCGCTGAGCGCGTGGGAGATGGAGCCTTCCGAAGAGGTCGTGGACTGGTTTGCCTGGCACGACGGCGGTGTTGGAGAGGCCTGGGTCGCGGCTGGATGGCGTCTGCTGAGCCTAGAAGAAGCGTTCGAGCACTATGACACACATGTCACCGCTGAACTTTTTGAAGAGGAGAATGGGGGATGGTTCCCCTTGGCCCAGAATCCTGGCGGGGTGGCTCTGGTGGCTGACTGTCGAGGGCCGAGGTCCGCTCGTTCGGAGGTTGGCACGGTGGGCAAGGTGCCCGAATTAGCGCCTGCGGAGTTCCGGGTCGATTCCCTGACCACGTTAGTAGGCTGGTGGGTCGAGCAGTTCGAATCTGGTGTATGGACCGGAGGCGGTGGAAGTTACGATTCCATCGTCGTTCATCGCACTCCGGAACAGTCCAAAGCCCTGTCGAGGCGGATGACCCACGAAGGATATGTGCGATGACGGTGGGTTGACCAACCTGCGTCTCGTGATCGTCCATGTTCTCGGGGCGGGCCCCGCGTGCGGGCAGACGGCGGGATCCGTAGTACGGCCCGGTTGCGTGTGAGGAGCATGGGGTCGTCGTCGACGGGGTCAGCACGAACTCGATCGCGGCGATCATGGCCGGTTCATCCAGCTGGGGCCGGCCAGCGCCGTGCCACCTCGTCCGCATCGAAGTCCGGATTATGCAGGGTTTTTGGCGTCCATTTGGGGGCTCCGGCCGATTAGGCTCCACCCATGACGCACAGCCACAACAGTCGGGCTGTCCGGACCTCTGATCATGCCCGCGACGACCGCGCTGCTGCTGCTCGACGCCGTCCCGGCTCGGCGCACCGGCACTGCCAGCGGTGTGTTCAGTGCCAGCCGTCAGGTCGGCGGTGCCTTGGCCGTGGCTGTCTTCGGCGCATTGCTGGCCACCCCTGCCGGGTTCGGACACGGCCTGCGGGTCGGCCTCGTGCTGGCCGCGGTGATCTCCTGCCTCGCCGCCGGCGTGACGGCGCTGCTCAGCCCGCGCGTTGGCCCTGGCCGATCAGATGGCTGCCAGCCGTTGAGCGGGTTCCTGCGCGGGGACCGGACCGTCACCGGGCAGCTGTACAAGCGGATGGTCTCGCTGCGGACCTGCCCCCTCAGCAAGAGGGTCAACCGATCCTTCTCATCTATAGATCCGAAGACGCCAAAACGACTTGATTCGCGCCCGAGGGGCAGCTGGAATTCTCCTGTGTACCCAGGCTCGAAAGTCTTGGAAGAGATCGGACGAATCGCAGTAGCGGCCAGTCGGCTTGACGCGGCGATGGGGCGACTCTGGTCCCACCTGGACCGCAGCCTCGATCCGTCCAATTGCCAGCGCGCGTCCGCATCAGTGCAGGCGAAAGAAGTCCGGAAAGCAGCCGAGGTGCGCCTGGTCGGCACCATGCGCGACGAGGTCCTCGGCGCCGCAGACAAGGCGAGAAGTGCGAGCGGGCGACGTAACGCCCTGATGCACCAGGAATGGCTGATTCGCGGAGATCATGTCATGCGGCCGGTCAGTGACCTGCGTCGTATTCCTGCCGAAGAGATGGAAAGCTACTTGGAGGATTGGGCACGAGAAGCACGCGACGCAGAGCGCTGGCAAATTGCCGATGGCCGTTCTCAGGCCATCGGGACCGCCCAGACGCTCGGCGAGCTGACGGCCGTTGAGAAGGACCTTCGCGACGCGACAGACCACATCACTCGTCTGACGTTCGCTGTAGCGAGTTCAAGGGAAACTGGATCGCCTCCTGGCTACCAGCATCCGCAGCGAACTTCCCGACCAGGTCAGGCTGACGCCAGAAGAAGGATGCCAGACCGCCGCTGGCGGCGGCCTGGCCCGCACATCCACGTCACCGCCGGTCGCGGCGGCCAGATCGAGCAGTTCCTCGCCGCAATCGACGATGGACTCCCGAAGCCGGCACGAGATCTCGGGATGATCCCGCGATGCGTAATGAGAGTCTGTGGACTACCGAGTATCAGGCTTCCGCTGTTCCGGGAAACCGTCCGGATGTTGCTGCCACCATGCGGCGATCAGCGCCGACAACGCGCGCACTGCCGCGTCGTACTCGGCCTGCGTCATCGTCTGCAGGTCTACCTGGTCCACTCGCAACTGCCGAGCTACTTCACCCATGGCGGGAACGTCGACACCGCCGCCCATCACCCTGAGCCTCTCCCGCCAGCCAGCGCACCCCATGTACTCCGCCCATTCCCACAACGGGATGCTGCATAGGCAACGGGCTCACGCGGTCGGTAGGGGCGTCCGTCTGCCTACCGGCCGCGCGAGCCCGCATGAACGTCGTCGGCGGGGTGATCAGGCGCCGAACTGGCGCTTTGCCACCGCCCGGACCGCAACGACAGGCCCCGCTACCAGCACAAATGGGTTCGTATGCTGACTAATTAGGCCCACATAGAAGCAGGCCAGAGCGTTCTCGCTCTGGCCTGCTGGCATGCAGGGGACTTTTACGGTCCCTTTTCCCGGCTGCCGCCGCTCTCCGGCTCCTGTTCGTGACACTCGGAGTGACGTTCCGGGTCACCGAACATGGAGCCGAGGACGTCGGCGGTCTGCCGGTCGGTCAACCGCCGGCCGAGGTAGCGATCCTGGGTCATGCTCACCTTGGAGTGCCCCAGCTGGTCACTGATCTTGCGGGTGGACACGTCGGCGTCGTCGAGGAAGCTCGCCACCGTCTTGCGCAGCGTGTGGCTCACGAGCCCGGTCATCTGCGCGTCGTCCCGCACCTCACGCCAGACCCGGCGGACGTTGGACGGGTCCCGCCAGCCACCGAGCGAGTCAGGGAAGATCGGCTCGACATCCGCCCCGATCCGCTCCCGGCGCTCCTTCAGCATTGCCACGGCCCAGGCCGGCAACGGGATCAGGCGCTCTCCCTGCTCACCGGTCTTGGTCGAGGGCAGCCGCAGCAGGCCGGTTCCCGTCTTCCGGACCAGCCGCCAGGCGATGTCGACTGTCTCGTCCTCCAGGTCGACCTGGGACCAGCCGATAGCCAGGCACTCACCGATCCGGCACCCGGTCGCGAGCATCATCCGGGTCAGGTCCGGCAGGTCCCACGTGCGCGCCCGTTCGCTCGACTCCAGAGCATTCAGCCACTGCTGACGCTCCGCCGCCGTCAGGGCCCGAGGACGCCGCTTCGGCCTGCTGTCGATCCGGGCCACCTCACGGACCGGGTTGAACGTCACCGCACCGTGCCGGGCCGCGTACTTCATGATCCCTGAGATGACGATCTTCGCGGTTCGCGCCCGGCCGGTCGACTTCTTCTTGATCGTGTTCAGTGCCCGGTCCGCCACCGGGATGGTCACCTCACGAACCGTCAGCGATCCCAGCGCCGGCTGAACATGGTTGCGGTACACGGATTTGTACGTGTCGTACGTCCCCGGACTCCGGACTCCGTCATCGACCGCCCGCAGCACTTCGGCCAGCCACAGATCGGCCACCTTGGACACCTTCGTGGAGGGGGTGACCTCCGATCCCTGTGCCGGAGTCTCGCGGTCACGCAGTGCTTCTTTCAAAGCCCGCTCAGCCGCCGTCGCGCTCTTGCCCGACCGCTTGACCTTCCGTACCACCCCGTCCAGGTCCCGATATTTCGTCCGGGCCACCCACACACGACCCTCCTTGCGCGTGCTGATGGTGCCGGCCGTCCCCAAAGGCAAGGAAGGGCGCGGCATCAGGCCACCTCCGTCCCGAGCCCGTCGACCCAGGCCACGACGTCTTCTGGCACGTACCGCAGGTACTTGCCCACTTTCCGGGCCGGAGGGCCGCCACCGGTCGAGCGCCAGGAGTACAGCGTCTGCACCGGGACCTGGAGATATTCAGAGACGTCCGTGACGCTCCAGAGAGGAGAGATCCGTCGAAGCCGGTCGTTCACGCTGCACCTTCCGTGGTTTCGAACATATTGCGGTGGAGTGGTTTCGGTGGCCCGCCGTTCCTGGCCGCCTCGTAGGCCGAGCGCCACGTCTGGCGCTGACTGATGGCATGGAGCAGTCGCGTTGATAGTGGCGGTAGTTCGTTGGGATTGACCGGTTCCCAGACGTAGCGGTCGCTGGTCTTGTCTGCGCGTGTGGCGTCGTCGGGGTCGACGCCGAGCAGGGCCAGGACGAAGGCGCGACGTTCGTGGCGGTGGTCGGTGAGGGTCTTGCCGGACCATTTGCGGCTGACGAGGACGCGTCGGCCGCCGTAGCCGAGGTTCTCGCGGCGGTGTGCCTTGCCTTTACAGGATCCGGGAACCATTCCGGGACGGGCGTTCTTGGGCTGGATTCCGTAGCGCAGCCAGTTCGGACAGGTGGGGGAGCAGGGTTCGAACTTGAGTGCGTGGACGAGGCGGTCGATGTGGGCGGTCACGGCGGCTTCGGTGTTCTCGCCGTGGGCGGTGCCCATCGCCTTGGTGAGGTACTTCGCCAGGTAACCGACCCGGCGGTCGGCGTCAGGGGAGCCGGCCAGCAGACCCTGGATGTCGGACTGGGCGCCGAAGCGGACCACGTGCTGTGGTTCGAGGTCGTCGTCGGCGTCGAGGTCGTCGAGGGCTTCGCCCCAGGTCGGGAGCACTTCGGCGGTGGTCGGGTCGAGGTAGCCGGCGGGTTCGGCGGCCGGGGTGCCGGCCGGGTCGGTGGCGTCGGCGTCTTCGTCCCAGACCGGTAGCTCGTCCTCCCGGACGTAGACCGGGGTGTCGGCGGTCGGCCACCACACCTGGTGGTAGGTCGCGGCGATGACCTGACGGACCAGGGTGCGAGGGATGGTGCCCCGGATGGCGATGTGGGCGTGCGGTGCCAGGCGGCGCTGTGGTTCGACGGTGGCGAAGTACTGGACTTCGTAGCCCGCGACGCGGCGGAGGTTCTGCACCAGGCGATCCATTAGTTTCGGGAAGTGGATCGCGTCCCGGGCGGCGCGGCGGTAATCGTAGTGGCCCGGATCGAGCGGGACGCCGGTGCGGCGGTCGACGCGTCCGTAACCGGGCAGCGTGACCGTGACGAACATCGAGGGCCGGTAGACCTGCCCGTTGTTACCGGTGAAGGTCTGTCCCACGGTGGTTTTCGCCATGGCGCGCTTGGGGAGGTCGGGTGCGTCCTGACGCCGGCGGGTGGATCGCTTGCGGCGGGTGCCGGACGGTGTTTCGCGGTCGAGGGATCCACGCACGCCGAGGTCGCGGAGTTCGGCGTCGATGGCATCGAGGCTCTCGGTGGCGGCTTCGGCGGCGTCGCGGTCGCCGAGGTGGAGGAATTCGTCGCGGGCACTGGTGACGTCGGCGCGGATAGCCACGAGATCTTGTTGTGCGCCGTTGGAGGGATCTTCGTCGGGGATGGGGTCCGTCTCGGCGTGCCATCCGGCGCGGCACTGGTGCACGCGCAGGCGCCGGGCGCGTTCGGCGCAGGGCAGGCACTTGGATTCGAGGGTGGCGCCGCAGGGGACGTCGACCAGGGTCACTTCGCCGGTGTGGGTGTCGGTGACGCGTTGCGTGATGGGACGCACGCACACGCCGTGGGCGATGGCGACGTCTTCGGCGACGTGCAGGGCGACGGGCATGCGGGCGCGTTCGGCGCGGCTGTTGCGGGTCAGGTTCGAGATCGAGGTGCCCAGGGGCTTCATCGGGTCAGTCGTCAAGGTCGTGCTCTCCCTTCGTCCAGTACCGGAACGGGTAGACGTCCGCGACAGTCGACTTCTCAGAGCGTGTTTCGGTGCCCGGACGGTAGATGTCGTCCATGTCAGGGTCGAGAGAGCCGGGGAGGGTGCTGGTGGTCCAGGCCGTGTTGCCCGGGGCCGGCCACCGGTTGGCCATGTCGGTGATGTCGGCATCGGTGAGGTAGGAGAAGCGGACCCGGACCGGTTCGGCGGCGCCCTCCACCCGGACGTAACCGATGCCGGGCAGGCCAGCCGGGATCAGGTGGCAGGCCGCTCCCCGCTCCAGCGCCCCGTCCCCGAGGACCATGTCGACGTGGGAATCCTCGGACAGTCGCAGCGCGATCCGGTAAGTGAACAGGTCCCGGAACGGCAGCACCTCCTTGCGCGGATCCTGGAGCGCCGCCACCACGCTGTAGCCCACGGCGCGCCCCTGCGAGAGCAGAACTTGCAGTGCAGAAGCCACTTTCGCCTTGACGTCCTTGGGGGCGTAGGCGGTCAGGAAGGCCAGCTCATCGACCAGGATCACTTCCAGCGGGTCATCCTCGGACGGGACGAACACCCGCAGCCCGGCGGCCTTGAGACGCTGCTTGCGAGCGTTCATGTCGGTCACGGCCCGCTCCAGCAGAGCCACCATCGCGGTCAGGTCCTCATCGGCGTACTCGGCGAACAGGGCCCGGCCGGGGAACAGTTCCATCCCGCCCTTCGGGTCGACCCCACGCAGCCGGACCGTGCCCGACCGGACAGCCGGGGCGAGGGAGCGGACGATCGACCACACCGCCGAGCCCTTACCTGCTCCGGAGGCCCCGGCGATCAGGACGTGCCGGCCCAGCAACCACAGCAGGAACAGCGCCCCGCTCTCGGCCAGGGCCACCGGCAACGCATCCAGCACCGGCGTCGGGGCGGGATCCAGCGGTGCGACGATCCGGCGTAGCGGGTCCTTGGCGTAGAAGAGCACGCGCACGCGCCCAGGACCGTCTTCGATGACGCTGCACCGGTGGGCGCCGTACACGTGACGCAGGCCCTCGGCCCGGGCCGCCACGTCCGCCGGAGTCTGCCCGTGCAGCAGCCGAAGGTGAAGCGTGTCGACCACTGCCGTGGAACGCACCCGGGTGACGGCCGGTACGTAAACCTGCCGCTCGGGCGTCATCCGGGTCAGACCGGTGCCGTCCATGGCGGGGTGCCAGCGGCGCCGGTACTTCGTCGTCCACCGCCACACGCCCCGCGCCGGTTGCGCGACGGCGGTGCTGAACGAGGCCGGCCACCGGTAGGCCCATGCCAGGCCCAGGGCCATCCACCACACCAGCACGGTGACCGCCTCCAGCCGCCCGAACCGGGCCCAGACCAGCAGCAGAACCAGCAGCGGCAGCGAGATTCCCCAGTACGTGAGGGCGTGGCGCACCAGCCAGGCCACGGCCCGTGCCGTGTGCCGGGCGAGGAAGAGCGGCACGGTGACCCACAGGGGCACGACGTAGCGCTGTCGGGTGGTGAGGCCGGTGCCGGCCAGGTCTTCCACCCGCGTGCCGTTGACCAGCATCAGAGGTTGCTCCCATCCGTGGGGTCGTCGTAGTCGGCCGGTGCCAGGTCGAGATCGCGGCGCAGGCCGGCGAACAGTTCGCGCAGCTTCGCCAGGCGTGTGTGGTCGGGGATGTCGCGCTCCGGGTCGAACCAGACGTCGGCCCGGCCGCTCGCGTAGCAGGCAGCCAGTAGCTTGTCCCCGTCGCTGTTCACAGTCCGCCGCCGTTGTGGCCGGCGAAGGAGATGAACCGCCCGCCCTCACCCCGCAGCGGGAGCGCGACCAGGTGCGCGCACTCCGGGCACTGGCCGAAGTGCAGCCGCCCGACCGGTTTCACGTCACCGCACGTGCGGCACGGTTTGGCCAACGGCCCACGACGCTTGTTCTTGCCACTGTTGGAACGCATTTCGAACCTCAATCCTGGGACCCGCGTGAAGCTCTGCAACGGTGAAAAGAGGGCCCCGGCCCGGTGCGAGGGCCGGGCCGGAGCCGGGATCACATGAGCGTGAGCGCCTGCACTACGACGTCTGACGCGAGCGAGCCGGGGCCTTGAAACCCGTTGCCCGGTAAGCAATGGCCACCCGAGGCTTGGCCCGGTTGGAGTCCAGGTAGGGGATGACCTGCAACCCCTCGAACTCCGCCGGAGCCATCAGCCCGGCCGGGGGAACCGGCTGCACATCGGCCGGGATCTTCACCTTGATCTCACGCCGACCCTGCTGCGCGGTCGGGTCCAGCAACGAGACAGCCCACAACCGCTGACCGGTCTGCTTGTCGAGTTCCTGCGGATCGGCATTCCCCGCCTTGCGCTTGTCGAAGTCCTCCACCGCGTCCACCGAAAGAATCAGCACCGGCTGTGTGAAAACATCCTCGTGACGGACATTGATACGGCCCTCAACAGCCATTCTTGCGACTCCCGTTCTCGTCATCCAACCGCCCGCTTCCCGGCCGTTCCAACGAACAGCGGAAAAGCTTTCCCTGCGGCCTCAGCTCTGTCTGAACTGCGAGAACATCGTGAACCGCTTGGCAACCGCGCTTCAACGCTTATGCAGGCGCTACAAGAGCGACTTAGCAATTTTCAGGCATGCTTGATATGGCCCGGCGAGAAAAATAGACACACTATGCATGGAGCCAGAAAAACCGGGATCGCCGACGCCGGAAAGGCTCGCAACGGCCGTTACTATTCCGGCATGGCTGAGCGGGGAACGCCATCGGTGTACACGGCCCGAGGGCAGGTAGACGGCGAGGACTGGCCGGCGGTTGCGGCCGCGCTGAACGAGCGGATGGCAGCGCGCAGGATCGGCCAGCAGGAGTTGGCCCGCCTGTCGGGGGTTTCGGTGTCGACCCTGCGGATGCTTCAGCACGGCGCCAGCCGCCGGGTGCAGAACAAGACACTCGAAGCCATCGCCCGTGCCCTGGACTGGCCCGAGGACCACCTGATCGACATCCTCGTAACCGCGCACCAGCCAGCCTCTCTCCGGCAGCCGCACGACGAGCCGACCGCCGTGGTGCTGTCCCGGATCGAGTGGCAGTTACGCGATGTCAGCGATCGCCTGGCGCGTGTCGAGAGCTACCTCCAGGCGGAACAACCGCCCGGGTCAGCGCCAGGCCGCTGAGCTCAGCCCCGCCGACGTGAACGTCACGAACATGACCCAGGGCGTGAAGCCGGAGAACGTCACCGAGGCGACCCCCGGCAGCTGCACGACGCCGACCCGGGCAGCCTCTCGCTGATCCCCCGGCGGATCGAGAAAGACCGCCAGACCCGCCCGCCCGTTCGCCGCGCGCGGCAGCGGCGAAGCCGCGTGCACGGTGATTCCCCGCCCACGCAGCAGGTTTACGAGCTCATCGGCGTCCATTGGCCACTCCCACACATGCGCACAAAACGAAGGTGCCCGCGTGCGCTCTCCCCCGTCGGAGCGCACGCGGGCGGTCTGAAACGGGTGCGTGCCGGCTTCCACTTGCCCGGTAGCGACCGGCACGCACCCCGGCGTTGGCATCGGCTCAGCAGAGGGAGGCTGACCGGAACCGCAACGCCGCTCCCGCACCGCTCAGCGGCCGGAAGTCCTCTGCCGGGGAATCACCGCCACTCCCAGCGCCTTCCCGGCCCAGCCCCAGGTCAGCCCGCGAGAACGGACCCGTTCCCGTTCGACCCTGCCCCCGGGTCGGCTTCGGTGATCTCCTTCACGCGGTCGTGGCACATACACAGGTTTCACAGCTTCCTTCTGCGCGGAACTCCGTTGGAGCCGGCCTCGCCCGGGGACCGCGTAGGTCGACCCGGGAAAGGCCGGTGGAACAAGCCTGATTCGTGATCAGCGCCACGGAAACGCACGCCCTGCCTATGCCAAGCAGCGCTGAGAACTGGCCCCGATCGGCCCGGCCGAGCGGTTGCCGAAAGCTCTCCAAGCGCGCAAGCGCTTGAAAACCGTCATCCCCGTCATACAGGGTTGACTTGGGCGCGGTAACCTTCCGGCTACCGATCGCAACGCCGCTAGGTCGCCTTGGGCGAGGGGAAGGTGCGCATGTCCGCAGGACCGGATTACACGGTGTCGGAAGACCTTCTAGTCCGTGCGGACTTCCAGCAAGCCTGTCGGGAACGCGACTTCGGTCAGATGTTTCGCCTGATGAAGCAGTGGGACGGTGTCAGCCAGGACCGGATCGCCGCGCCCATCGAAGGGCTCACCCAATCGCGCGTCAGCCGCATCGTGCGGGGCGTCGACCGGGTGGTGAGCGTCGGCGTGATCGAGCGCATCATCGACGGCCTTCACATCCCGGGCAGCTTTCTCGGGTTGGCTCCGCGCCGGTGGGAGAGTCAGGAGGCCAACCGGACCGTCACGGCGTCCGAGCCTGTCGTCCCTGTGTTGCCGCCCCGGCAGAACATCCCCGCCGCGTCCCCGATCGGTGAACTCATCGATCGGCAGCTCGACGTCACGCTCGACGTACATCCGGACGGTCGCGTCGATGTTCACCAGGTGCACCATCTTGAGAACCTCGGAGACACCCCGGTCACTGGTCTGACCAGGCAGGTGTGGTTCAAGCACGTGGCCGGACCGCTGAAGGTCGAGGCAACCGAGAGCGACCGGAATGTCTTCATCAAGACCATCCACGACGTGGGTGTGCAGGTAAAGTTCTCGGCCCAGATCTTCCCGGCGATCAACCCCGGCGAGATGGCTACGGTCGGATACACCTGCATCGGTGGCCAGTTCCTTGACGAGTTGTACTGGCGTCAGACGGTTTTCCTTCCCACGCAGCAACTTCGGTTGCAGATGCGGCTTCACGGGGTAGAAGCTCTTATCGGTTGCTCAGCGGTTGAAGAGCGCACCGACGGCTTGGAGCTGACGGCGACCGAGAGTCTGACCTTGGCCAACGATGGGAACGGGACTGTGATCGACCTGAACCGCCGCGACCTGCGGTCCAACCAGAGCGTGACGCTGCGATGGGATGTGCCCCATGAGACTGCGTGATCAGGTTGAGTCCCTCGTGCGTTCCTGGGGAGCCTACGAGGAGAGCCGTGGTGGCCGGCAGGTCATCGACTACGACTGTGCCCCCACCGATGAACCGGTGACGCCAGCCAGCAGCCGCCTGGATGTGTATGACCAGCTCACGGCCCTGAACCAGCAGGCCAAGGCCGATGGCGACACCAACGTCGAGCAGACCACCCGTGCCCATCTGGCTTACCTATCCAGCGTTCTGGGGGAGCGGCCCGAGCTGGACGCGTACATGCGAGCGACGCAGGGATGCGGCACGGCCGGCTGGTCCGAGGACTACATCGTCTCCCTGGGGGACAAGGCCCGGAAGGCGTACGCCGATCTCGGTGTGAGCTGGGGGCCGAAGCTGGCTGACGAGGTGTTCCAGCTGGAGACGCCGATGTCGCTGGAACGCGCGGCCGAGCAGGTCATCGTTCTGGCCGACGAGGCCGAGGCCGCCGTGCGTGAGCTCACCGGGACCACGGCCACCTACTCGGTGAACGTCGAGGTCGTGGACATCGACGACTACTGGTCGTTCTGGGTGGACGGCGCCGGTCATTCCTCGCGGTTGCGGTTCAACAAGCGCACGGCCGTGTTCACCGAGGCCGGCCTGCGGTTCTTCGCCCAGCACGAGCTTCTCGGGCATGCGTTGCAGTGTTCGAGCTTCGCGCAGACGGCGGAGAAGGAGGACGTCGACTGGGTCCGGACGCTGACGGTGCACCTGCCGTACCAGACGCTTCTGGAGGGGTTGGCGACGGCGTGGCCAATCTACACCGAGCCCGACAATCAGCCGCTCATGGCCAAGGCCAAGCTCAATCACTACATGCACCTGGTGCGCGGTGAGGTGCACCGAGCGATCAACGCCGGATTCCCCCTACGCGACATCGCCGACCACGTTCTTGCCCGCGCCCCGTGGATGAGCCTGGACCAGGTCGGCAACCTGCTGTCCGACCGAGGGACCGAGCCGCTGCTGCGGTCCTATCTGTGGTCGTACACAGCCGGTACTGACTGGTTCATGCAGCTCGGTGAGCAGGCGGACGCCGAGACGATCAAGAAGGTCCTGGCCGCTTGCTACCACCGGCCCATGACGCCGACCGAGCTTGCCGAACTGTGGCCGGCCGGTCCGACGTTCGGCGGTGACGGGGCTCCGATCGTGCTGCGTCGCCCTGAAGCGGCTTGATCCCAGCGTCACCGTGATGAGGTCAGGAGACAGAGAGGTGTCTCCTGACCTCAGTCTTTGCCGTCGATGAGCGGTTGCCGAACAAACCACCGGCCACGCCGAGGCGGGGAGACTGCATGACCGGCTCACCAGCCCTACGACGAGGGCGCCGGGTGCTCACCCCGGGCATGCGGCACCTCCGGCGCCGACCCGGCGCGGCACCCGGCAACACGTCGCCAGCTCATGCGAGGCACTGCCGAATTACTCTCTTCTGGATCAAGGTCCGACGGCATAGGCCGGAACGTCGGGAGCGTCCCATCCCACGGACCAGAACTCGCCTTCGACACCGCCTGCACGGAGAATGCCAGAGCCTGATTTGGCAACGTCCCTGGACCATGCAGCCGACCACTCAACATCATCATTGTCGGTCACATATGCGCAAACTACCAGGTCATCTGGATCGGTCCCCGTAAGCGCCTTTTCGTAAAAAGCCTTTCGCATTGTGTAGGTTCGAAATCCACGATCCTTCATACGAAGGACTTGTACGGTCCGATGCGCGTTCTTGGCGCCACCCCATGTGAAGCGCAACCGCTCGCCATTCACGGGCGCTAGCGCGCATCCAAGTTGCGCCCTCAAAACTGGTTCGATGAGCTGCCAAAGCTCGAGATCCGTCATCTTGCCGCCCCCTGTCGATGATGCCATAGATCGGCTCGAGGCAAGTCCAGCTTAAACATCGAAGGGGGAGAGAACGTCGACCTGATGCAGCACATTCTGGGACAAAGATACCTATTCGGGGCCAGATTCGTTCGGTCTTCGTCCCGCCTATCAAGCGAGGAGTCGCACGGCGCTACGCCCGATCGTTGCGTTTCCTAAATTACTAAGGCTTAATTTTTCGCCGCGGCGGAAGGGATTTACCTTGTTCAAATAGCGTCAAATAAGCAGCATACATCCTTCGCGCTACGAGAATGAAGATCAACATCAGATAAACGCTTACAGCTACACCCATGGCGCTGAGGACGATATTTATGTTGTCCGATGCTTCTTTTCTTATGGCGGTTGCCAGGACAAATATTGCCGCATCTGCACCCGCAAGCACGCTGCCGACCAGAGTGTGAGCGGCTGCTTCTCTGAATTGCCGGGCTACCGACGAACTTTTCGTGGGACTGTCAGGTTCATCCAACCGCATACGCATCGCAGTCAACTGCGTGAAAGCGGCAAATAGAACGCCCGCTAGCAGAGTCACGGCCGCAACAAATGTTCCCACGTCACCGAAGGACCACTGTTTCCAGAGCATGACCCCGGCCGACCCCAGCGGTAATAGGATCAGCACCGCGCTTGCGACGTAGTCAGGATTCCCCGTTCTCACATCAACAAGACTGCGCCAGTGATCGCGGAAAAGAATGCCTAGGCTAAAGCGGTCGGGCATGACTAGTCCAACTCTGAGTCGGGATCGTAACTGCGGAGAATCCCCCGGGCAGTCGAACCTACAGCTTGAAAGAAGTCAGAATCTGGCACCCAGATATCGCCAAGATCGTAAATGAATTCCGTGATGTCGTCTTGCGGGCGGATTTTCCGCGAACGCCCAGTCGCAGCCGTAACCTGAAGTTCTGCGTCATCAAAGGAAATATCCACAGCTCCCCCTATTGCTTCATCGCGGATTTCCGTAGCAATAGTGGTCAATTCTTCAGTTGAGTAGTTCGTCTTTCGCTGTGTCCAAGCAATCGCGCGCTCCCGCAAGGAGCCGACAATGTCTTCTTTATCGCTCAAATTTATCTTCAAATCAACATCGTGCCGCTTTGAGATGCCGTCACGGGACACCCTGTACTTGACAAGGTTAACTTCAGGAATCATTCCATTTCGAATAAAGTCCGATACGGCATAGATATCGGCAACGCTATCTATAAGCTTTAGCTTCCCTACGTCCACCGCAAGCGTGTTCAAGCTTCTGATGATCTTGTCATGAGGACAACTTCGACCACGGACTTCAACGCCCAGCATCGCTGTTGTCCCAGTTCGCGGGGTAACGAGAACAGATCTGAAAGGCTTAGCGTTGGCAAGGCCATCAATATCGATGTCTTCTTTTTGGCCCGACGGATCGATCGCTAACCCTTCATCCACCGCACCATAGCGTAGGCTCATTCTCAATTCTTGACCGATCAGAGAAGAGTCGGTAAATCTCACCACCGTTCCTTCATTTCGGGTGAGCGTCGATCCCGGGAAGGTCGGAACGGGCTTGACATACACAAAATCATCGTTCAATTGGGGCTTCAATTTCGAGTCCGCGACGATTTCGTACCGCTGGCCATCCAAATTTCCGAAGTCCAGGGGGGTGCGCTTCGTTCCATCGGTGATGTTGAGAACAAAAAGCCTGTAACCAAACCGTGTCACGACTCTCCTTGTGTCCATGAAGGGAGACTACGACCGACCACTGACAGACTACCGTGCGTAGCAGTCTTCCTCTGGAACTTCGCTCTCTGATCCGACTCAGACTTCGATCAGCGGCCTGTGAGATGGAGGCAAGTCCACATCCGGAACCTGGCTAGCAGCCCCTGACTGCCACCCACCGTAACCATGGCCTATAAGTTCCAGGATCTGTGCAGGGCGGCGCTAGGGTACGCGCGCTATTCGAACAACGTTGATAACGTCGCCTCTGATCTCGTAAAGGACGCGATAGCGGCCTACGCGTATCCGGCGACGGTTATCTGATCCGAACGTGAAGGAATCAGTCGGCCGGGGATCGTCGACAAGTTCATCGATGGCCCGCAGCGCCTCGGCCAGCCCCTTCGGGTCATCGGCCAGGAACGCAGACGCCTGAGCGGTTGCTTGTGCCTCGACGATGAGCTTGTAGGTCACCGCTCCAGACCAAGTTGCTCCCGAACCTCATCCATCGTCATGTACGACGTGGTGCCGGCCGCCTCCCGAGTCTCCCAGTCCCGAAACGCCGCCAGATCCTCCGCGTCCTCCAGGGCTTCCTGACTGGCCGCCTCCTCCAGCGCCCGCAGACGCAAGAAGTCAGCCATCGGGACGATCACCGCGCTCTCCCCGCCGAGGTGGATCACGTCGTACCCGGCCCGGACACCCGGTGACAGCTCCGGCCCCGAAGCGATCGGCTCAGCACTCATGACCAAACGGTACGACAACCAACCCCCGAACCACACTCAGTAGACTGACCCCAGCGCCATACGCCCCTGACCAGGGCAAACGAGGCGTGTGTCCCACCCGTGTCCCGGGAGCCGCCCACCGGCCAACGTGCCCAGCTCAGCCCCAAGATCATGCGACGCTTCCTAAACCGCGTGTCGGGTACGCGGGCTTGAACCCTGTCGTCGGCATGTCGCCGACCTGGTCGAAATTTGAGAATGTCCGCTCAGGGGCGTGCCTGGCGCGGTCTTGAAACCGTTGACGTTTAGAGCAAGAAGCAGGGATCCGTTCGGCCCGCGCGTCAGTTCCAGCGTCCAGCCTGAGCGACGCGCGAGGCCGATCACCTCAGTCTGTCGGCTCACCTTCCGCTACCACGCCCTGACTCCCAATCAACCCCGCAGTCCCAGCGTGGCCCAGGTCTGTGCTCCGCACAGGCGCGTGCGGACGGAGTGGGCGGGGCGGGGTTGATTGCGAGCCTCCCAGGGCGCGGTAGCTGCATCCCGCAGCGGGGCCGGATACACCGCCGGTCCCGCCACGAGATCACCACGGGAGGGCAAGATCATGAGCCGTCGTCGCACCCCGTACTTCTGGATCCCGGTCTTGCTGCTGCGGGATGCTCTCGGACGGTTCGCCCGCCTCCGCCGACAGCTGGCACCTATCCGACCCCGGCTACGGATCCGCCGGCCCACCCTGCCGGTCTTCGTCCAGCTCGAACTGGAGCTGGCCTGAGGGGCGTGGGCGGCGACAGCGCGAAGTGCCCGCACTGTACCCGCAGGAATCAACGTCAAACGCTGCGAGGCAACGACAGGCGTCGACAGGTCCAAACGACTCCTGAGCTGGGCAACGACAGGTGACCGACATCGTCCAGTGTTATCGAGAACCACGGATCCGGATCAAAAGGTTAGGAGTTCTTCCGAGGTCACGCAGTCGCCGTCCCACCACCTCAGTCTCTCGGCTCACCTTCCGGTACCACCCCCTGACTCCCGAACAACCCCGCAGTCCCAGCCTGGTCCGGGTCTGCACTCCGTGCAGGCGCGTGGTCGGCCCCCGTGAGGGGGCGGGGTTGTCCGCGAGCCTCCCAGGGGGCGGTACCTGGTGCCCGCAGCGGCTACCGGCAAGAACGGCCGGTACCCACCGCGAACCCACCAACGGGAGGCCAAGGTCGATGACCCGCCACCGAGCTCCGCACTTCTGGTTCCCGGTCCTGCTCCTGCGGGACGCACTCGGCCGGTTCGCCCGGATCCGCCGGCCTCTGGCTCCCACGCTGCGCCGGCCTCGGATGCGTAAGCCCACATTGCCGGCCTTTGTTCAGCTCGAACTGGACCTGACGTAGACGGAGCTATTCGAGCCAGGCGAGGTTCAGCGGGATCACCCGGCGCTGATCCTCCAGGATCAGGTACACCAGTAGACCCTGGCGCTGCGGACCGAAGACCACAGACCGCATGTTCGCCTCAGGACGCTCCCGGTTCAGCGAATCGCCGCCCCAAGGGCCGGTTTCCAGCATCACCAAGACCTCGGTGAACGCGGCTACCGCAGTGGCGGACAGGTCTTCGAGTTGCTCCCGCATCTCGGGCAGGAGCTCCACCGCGTACACCTACAGGCCCAGCTCCCGCTTCACCTGTTCCCACGGGATCGTCTCGACATCCTCACCGGCGTTCAGCCGCTCAGCGGTGCGCAACATCCGCCGGTAGCCCTCCGGGTCGCGCTCGGTCAGGAACGCCACCCGCTCCCACCGGGTCAGGGCGTCCAGGACGGGCGTCAGGTCCAGCGTCTCCGTGGCCTCGGCCATCACCCGGCGGTACTCCCGGTCGAAGTCGCCGACCTCCTCGGGCAGCAGGCGGCTACGGATCGCACGAGGCGCCAGCTTCCCGCTCAGCGGGGCGGCCGGATCAGGTCCCGACGAAGCAGCCACAGACATGCCCCTACGGTAGAACAGCCACAGCGGGCGGCGAAGCTGGTTGACGCTCCGTAGCCCCAGCGGTGGCCGGAGCAGGGGGCTTTTAGGGGGCCGAAACGACCCCTGAAACCCACAAACGTCACCAATTGTTGGCAACGTCCCGAGAGGGAAACCGCAGGTCAGGCGCAGTATCCACCAACGACCGCCAAGCGCGGCCCAATTTCCGCGGGTTCGGGGTTCGATCCCCCGGGGGCCCACCTAGCTTGACCTGCAAGAACGCGGCGGCGCGGTTGGCCTCATGATCCTTGTGAGGCCAACGTGAGGCTCTGGTGAGGCCGGATTTTCCTGGTCGCATGCGACTGAACGCGAGTAGTTGCGTGATGTGGCCTCGATCGGCCGTGGACGAGTCGGGTCATATCTGGGGAAGTGGCCCTGCGGTGCGGACGGCGCCCAGGACGAGGGCGGCGCTCGCAGCGGCGGCCTCACGCTGAAGCTCGGGCAAGACGCTGGTGTAGAGGTCGGCGGTGGTGACGATCGTGGAATGCCCGAGCATGGCTGGAACGGTCTTCAGGCGGCGACCGGCACGGTAATTGTCAGGCATCGGTCCGCTCATGGATGGCCGGGCTTCGGTCCGGGTTGCGCAAGCTGCTTCTTCCCCTGTCCCAGCTGCTCAGGAGATGTTCGCCCACGAGGTCATCCAAGGTCATGACTGTGGCAGCGCCGAGAATGATGTCCGGGCCCAGGTGGGGTTCCTGGCGGGCCAGCGCACCGGCCAGGTCGCGCAGGGCGATCTGTTCGTGAACGGCGTCCGCCTCGACGTGCTCGTCGAAGTAGAGCGTGGCGTCTTCGGATTGGCCGAGGCGGCGCAGCCCTTGGGCGTATTGCCGATTGGGCAGCGTAGAGGTCATCTCGAACGCTGCCAGGTGACCGACCAGGGCGCCCCGGAGTCGCCGGTGCAGGCCGAACAGGGACATGGAGTTGGCAGCGGCCAAGACAATGGCCGGTACCTGGTCCAGGTAATAGCCGTAGCGGCTGCGCAGTCCCAAGGCGGCCATGGAGCGTGCGAACAGGTGGGCGTGGACCCATTCGGGCCGTCCGCCTCCGTACTCGTCGGACTGGATCTCCACCAGCGCCGCCTTGGCTTTCCCACTCAGCCGAGGGATGCCGAGCGTGTGGGGGTCGGCCTCCTTGAGCTGGTAGACGGAACGGTGGATGAGGAACTCGCGGTAGTGGTCGAGATTTGCACGACGAGCGAGGTAGGCCGCCAGGCCGGGCTTGTGGGTCGGCGCCGTCATCGCTTCCAGCGCGTCCATAACGGCACGGTCGTCGACCACGGGCCTGGACGAGGGAGGGGCCATTTGCGGGAGGAACCGGGAGATGGGGTGCTGCGCCACCATTTGGCGCAAGGCCCGCTCCAGGGCGACTTCCAGCGTGGCTCGTACCCGTAGAGCCGCCGGGTGCCACTCCCAACGGTCGTCGACACCCTCGATGCCCCGGTAGTGCAGCTCGTACAGGGTTGTCAGGGTCAACTGGAGGTCATCGTCGGTGAGCACGTCGATGGGATGTTCACCAGCCGCGAGGAACTCAAGGTCCGGCGGCGTCGCAGCATCCGGGTTTCCCTCCAGCATCTGAAGCACGCCCGCGCTGCAGGCCCCCCGGCCAGCCGGCCTGGGCATCGGAGCTATCGATTCACGTTCTAAGTCAACAGGTTCGGTAATCTCCAGGATCGTCACCAGCTCAGCATGCCGCGTTCCCGTCGTGTCCGCATTCAACGAGGTCCCAACGGTGGATCCGAACCTCGGAACGCTGAGCGCCAAATATGCTTGCTGGTGGACCTACTCATCGTCTTTGTCCTCCACCTCCGGTCTTGGCCGCAGGGCCCGATGCGTGCCGTCGCACATGGGTAGCAGTTGTGAAGCGCCGCACCGGCACAGGGCAATGGTGCGTCGTCGCACCGGAACGGGCTGGCCGTCCTCGCCGACCAGACGAACCGCACCGCGTACCAGCAGCGGTCCGCCGGGACATTCGGTGACGCTCATTCGGGATCTGGCTGACAAGCCTTCACCACCTCTCGCTTGGCCATTTCCGACGTGATCGAAGCTTGTTCCAAGCCGTCATGGTGAGCTCGTGATCGGGCCCCAGCGTCGTGGTCGCGAGCCCAGTTCGCCGGCCAAGGCCGGACAGGGATCGTATTCCTCCTTGAGTGCTCGTTCCCAGCCGCTCACGTCCTCCGGAAAACGGCTGCCCTCCGGCTGAAGCCGTTCGGTGAAGACGAACCGGTTGAGTCGCTGCCGGGTGGCAGCCACCACTGCTTCGAGACAGGCCTCGGCTGCGGACTGAGGCGAACTGGCGCAGAAATCGGCTGGGCCATGAGGTATTCGGCCGCTTGTCTCGGGACGGTCGTGGCCGCGGGCCCCCGCTCGTGCTCACAACGGATCACTCCGTCGCATGATGAGCGCCATCGGGTTGCCCAGGCCAAGTGGGGCTCAGGAACATCAGATCTCCAGCCGCGGACGGTCTCCCGTCCTACCAGCGAGGCTCTGAGCTGAACCGGATGCTGCACCTGAGGATAGCCCGCTTGCTGAGCAACGCCATCGATGGCGCCCAAGGTGGCGTCCGTAGGCACCCGCAGTGCCGGTCAAGTGCCGGTCAAGTGGTGATCCTGCGGTGAGGCTGCGAGTCTGAGCGAAACGGAGCGTGCGCTGAAGACACGGCGTCGGCGCGGCCATGATCGAACCAAGGACGTGTTCCATGACCGATGGTGCTCTACGGAGACTTCTCGTTGCTCTTGCCGAGCATGGCTACGAATTCGTCACGGTCGCCCCGGAAACCCAAGCACGGGTGAACCGGCGTCCTGGTAACGCCTGGGCGCGCGATCTGCGCGGTGTCTTCGGCTGGAGCCGCCCGTTCCGTGCGGGGCTGCTGCCCGATCACCTGCTGAGCACCATGGTCGCCGCCGGCGTGCTCAAGGACAACGACGGCACCTTTCGCAGCGCGGTTCGGGTCTCGAACCTGGACGATCGTCTCTACGTGCACAGCGCTTTTCCCACGCTCGAACCCGATGCGGTCTTCTTCGGTCCGGACACGTACCGGGCGACCGCCGCCGTCCTCGCGCATCTGGAACGCCGCAAATCTGCGGTGCGGCGTATCGCCGACATCGGCTGCGGGACCGGCGCGATCGGGATCACGCTCGCGGCCCGCTGCCAGGAGGCCGAGTTGATGATGATCGACATCAATGACACTGCACTGGAATTCGCCCGGGTCAATGCCGCTGCGGCCGGGCTCGCGGATCGGGCCACGGCGCTGCACAGCGATCTACTGGCCGCCGCGGACGGCGACTTCGATCTGATCGTCTCCAACCCGCCGTTCATGATCGACCCGCTGGGACGCAGATACCGGGACGGCGGAGCCCACGGCTACGGGCTGCCGGTCAAGGTACTGGAGGCAGCGATCGACCGGCTGGCCCCAGGCGGTTCCCTGGTCATGTTCACCGGTACCGGCATCGTTGACGGCGAGGATCGGCTGCGGGGTGAGATCGAGAAGCGACTCGAGGGGGCGTCGTTCACCTGGTCGTACGCGGAGGTCGATCCCGACGTGTACGGCGAGGAGCTCGACACCCCGGCCTATGAGGACGCCGAGCGCATCGCCCTTGCCGTTGTTACCGTCGAGCGCCCAATCGGTTAGTCCGGAACTCGCCCGGCCGGCCCGACCGGTTGGCGAAGGCCCGCCTCGAATGGTGATCCGGAACCCGCCCTGTACAGGTTGGGCATGTCACGTCTTGCTGATGCGCTCGAACGCATCGTCACCATGATCGAGAACTTGAGTGCGCTCGACCCGGTTGCGATCGTTGCCCGCGGCTGCGACCGGGGCCTCGGACGCGGCCGACACGGCCGAGGCCGAGCGGCGGGTTGGATTGATGCACGCCGCCCTGAACACGGCCGCTCTGAGCGCGTTCTCCGCATCCTGGGTCCTGCGGCGCTCACCGGGACAGGGCAAGATCTCCGCGCTGGTGGGCCTCAGCTTCTTGGGCGCCTCCGGCTGGCTGGGCGGGCACCTGTCCTACGCCATGGGTGTCGGCGTCGACACCACGGCTTTCAGCCGGCCCCTGGCCGACTGGACGGACGTTTGTGAGGTGACTGAATTGATCGACGGTCAACCGAGAAGCTTTGCCGTGGATGGTCTGTCTGTCCTCCTGGTCAGTCGCGCCGGCCGAATCGATGCCATGCTCAACCGGTGCACGCACCGCGGAGCTCCGCTCGACGAGGGGAAACTGGTCGGCGACTGGCCTCGGCCTGCATCTCCTCGACAATGACCCGCGGAGTCACCTGTCCGTAGGCCTACTCCCGATTGGGGCCCTCCCCGTAAAGTTTTTCGACGCAACCGCTCGCGATCTGCACCAACGCCCCAAGGTGACGGCTTCTGGCCGTACGTGTCGGTACACCATCCCCACTCCGGCTGGGGAAGGACCGCTTCGGGCGGAGTCGTAGGAGAGACGACCACAGCCGCGCCACTTCCGTGAGTGGGCTTGACGACGTACGCGGTCGACAACTCCAGCCGCACGAGGTCTCGTGGGTCGTCCAGAATCGCGAAAACTCTTGGGAGATAATTAATTCCGGATCGGGAAGCGACGTAGTCACGGACCGCCGCCTTGTTCGCGAAAACGTAGCCAGCAGAGGCCGATGGTCGCGGAGCATTTTGTATCGGACCTCATCGGTGAACGTAAGAGGCCGACGAGTCCGCAGCAACCTCAGACCGCGCACGAATCGGCTGCGCTCACGCCATCTCACCCGCGTCTGCGGGCCATCGTTGGAACGGCCGGAAACAGACTGTCGCCGTCATAGCTCCAGAGTGTTACCCATCCGGGCCGCCCGCACACTTCCGTATACCTCGGGCGCAGAAGACCCGAGAGGGATGATCATTCGGTGTCCTGGGTCAGGACGCCCCATGAAAGGTTGCGCGAGCTCACGGATCGTCGGCGAGGGCCGCAGTTACAGTTCCTGACGTACCAAGTGCCGGTA
Source organism: Kineosporia corallincola (assembly GCF_018499875.1). Taxonomy (GTDB): domain Bacteria; phylum Actinomycetota; class Actinomycetes; order Actinomycetales; family Kineosporiaceae; genus Kineosporia; species Kineosporia corallincola. The sequence goes on from NZ_JAHBAY010000015.1 coordinate 215,618, forward strand.
GATCTCCGCGAAACGGGGCACCAGCCCGGTGGCACGTCGTCAGATGAGTAGATCTTGCTGCTCGGCAAGGATTTCCCGGTAGGGCCAGGAACGGCACCGCAATGAGACGGCTTCATGTGAGCGCGCAGTTTGGGGATATTTGCCCTATTGTTCCTTTTATTGAAGAGGGTCAAGCAAGTGCTCTCGCATCGGCCTGCTGGCGGCCTTGTTGCCAAGCGCCTCCCAAGGAGCAACTATGACTGACTACTCGAGCACGTCCGCGACCTCGACGGGTGATGACTACCGGACGCCTCGTCGTCTCAGCACGGAGACCAAGGCTTCGACCAAGACGACTGAGCTGATCGTCTACGTCGCGGCTGTCCTTGCGGTGGCCATCACCGCGCTGGTTGTAGGGAGCACCGACACCGTCAACGGAGGCCAGACCCCGGACCCGTTCAGCGCCAATGACGCGCTGCGTTACATCACCTACCTGACCATCGGGTACATGGTCGCTCGCGGCCTGGCCAAGTCCGGTAGTCGCGATAACTACGATGCCTGACGCGCTTCTCGTCGCCCACGGCGAGTGAGTGGTAGGGCAGCGAGATTCCCGGAGACCGGTCTCTCCGGGAATCTCGTTGTCACGGCTGCAAGGTGAACTGAAGGCCGCTCTCCCCCAGCAATTGTCAGGTGCCGCCCTTTCTTGTCGGCCATCTCGTCATCACCGACGTTCACAGGTGCCGCTTCGAGCGGTCGTACCACCGGGCTCCAGTCGGCATCTGCTGCGTGATTACGCCGGATTTGCCTTCCCACAGGATCATTCGACGGCTGAGGTCCCCCCGCTTTCCTGGAGCCGTCCGATCGTGGTCTGATGACCGCGGGAGGGGGACCCACGATGGCAGCACCGAAGAAGTACCCGGACGAACTGCGCGATCGGGCCGTGCGCCTGTATCA